>DATHEN010001395.1:0-14713 GCA_035318565.1 Polyangiaceae bacterium | reverse complement strand
CATCGCCGATGCCGCCGCGGACGAGACTTTGAAGCTCGAGGTCTCTTCGCACGACAGCGACTCGGACGGGCGCGACGACGTGAGCGTCAACGTATCGGTGCAGGGCCCTGGCAGCGATAAACCCGCTACGGCACGTCTGGCTTGGCTCGATCGCGCAGCCGGGCCTTCGCGCGACGCGAGCGAGCCTTCGCGTTCACTGGCGGCCGCGGCCAGCGTGGAAGCCACCCGCTCGCGCGGCAAGACCACGAGCCGAACCACGCCGGTGATGGTCGCCAATCTGCGCCGGCTCTACGCGAGCTTGTGCGCCGAGAGCGGCACACCACGCATCTTCGACGAAGACGGCGAGCCGCTCAAATGCGGCAATCTGCAGAGCTTCGTGGATCGCACGGCGCTCGCGGAGCTCGGCTCGGCGCTGACCCGCAAAACCTTCATCGAGGCGCTCGGCGTGTTCACGCGCGACGGCTGGTACCACGGGCGCGTCAGCTCGGCGCAGCGCAAAGCACTCGAGAAGGACCTGGCCAAGCTCGTGCCGAACGTCGAGATCGCCAGCGCGGCCACCCTCGAAACACGGCCGGTGCCGCGGGTGTCGGTGGTGCGCTACAGCCCGCTCCGTTTCGAAGCCACCGGACACTTGTTGATCCAAAGCCCCAACGGTTTGGTGCGCGCGTCGCCGGACGGCAGCGAAGCGCAGGAGGGCTCGACGGCTGCCAGCTGGCCACTCGAAGTGAGCAGCGCGGACGGCACGCGCTGGACGGGTCTGACTTACGCCTGTGATCGCTCGGAGGTGCTGCTCAATGTGAGCGGGGATCCCCAGCGCGCCACGGGGCTGCTGTCGCCCAGGCCGGGCACCTGCAAAGGTGGCGCCGTGCCGCGCGTACCCGCGCCAGCCGTTCTCGAATTCCGCGGCCAAACACCGAGCGCGATCGTCGCCGGCAAGCTCATCGGATCGCTCGGCGAAGCAGGCGCGGAATTGCCGGGTTCCCCCCGCTCGCCGGATGGGCGCTACGTCGTCGTGCCGAGTGCACTCGGCTTGCTCGTCCTACAGGGCGAGCGGGCAGAGCTGTGGCGCATCCAAGACGCAAGCTGGTCCAACAGCGGCGCGAGCGATTGCGTGATCGCGAATGACGGCCAGCGTGCCGCCTGCATCGTCGATGAACGGGTGCGGTTGCTGCTGCGCCCGCAGCCGTGAGCGCGCGGGCTTACGGCCCTTTGGAGCGCTCCAGGTAACTGCGGTTGCGGGTGTCGACCTTGATCCACTCGCCTTCGTTGATGAAGAGTGGAACGGGCACGGTGGCGCCGGTGGAAATCTTGGCAGGCTTGGTCACGTTCGTGGCGGTGTCGCCCTTCACACCTGGCTCGGTTTCCGTCACCTGGACCACGATGTGCGGCGGCAGTGTGATGCTGACCGGATTGCCCTTGTAGATCGTGATCATCACCTCGATGCCGTCGATCAAGAGCTCGGAATCATTGCCCACGATGTCGCTGTGCACGCTCAGCTGATCTCCGGAAACGGAGTTCATGAACACGTACATTTCGCCTTCGGGGTAGATGTACTGGAGCGTCCTGTCCTCGACGTCCGCAGGCTCGAACTTTTCGCCAGAGCGGATGTTGCGCTCGAGGGTTCCGCCGGTCAGCAGGTTCTTCATCTTGGTGCGCGTGAAGGCCTGGCCCTTGCCCGGCTTCACGAACTGAAAGTCCACCACGATGTACGGCTGACCCTCGTACATCATCTTTACGCCTTTGCGGATGTCGCTCGTGTCCATGAATTTCTCTCGATTCGCCCCTGCTTCGCGGAACGTCTGGCTCGCCGGGGCTCGCTTCGCATTCCGAGTCGGACCGCGCGCGGTTCCGAAGGGCATGCGGCCCGCGTCCGGGCGTAGTGCTAGCGACACATCGCAGCGCATTCAACTGCTATCTCATGGCCCGCACGCACGGAGCGCGTCAATTGCGCTGCTTTTTCGGCGTAGCGCCGCGCTCTCCGGCCGGCTTTTTTTGCCCACTTTGACGGCTTCCCCTCCCGATCGCGATCGGCTCGTGCCAGAGTCCCCCGCGCTCCGCCGCCGAACGTGTGCGGGCGCGGGACGAGTCGCGGATGAACGAGTACGAGATCGAGGAGATAAAGCGGGAGATTGTCGAAAGTCGATCGCTGACGATCAAGACCAACAATCTCGTCAACGCGCTGGCCGCGGATCTCAAGAGCATCGCCAAGCGACAGCAGGGCTACGAGCGACGATTTCTGGTCAACAGCGCCACGGCATACGTCGTGACCATCGCCGTCTTGTTCGTGCTCTTGAAGTTTGCCTGGGACGCCAAACTCGAGACCGTGCGCGCCGAGAACAAGAGCACGCGCGAGCGCCTGGAAGAGCTCGAAAAAGACCTGAAAACCGTGCAAACCCGCGAAGAAGGCACGCTGCGCGCCGGCCGCAAGGCCTCGGAGTTCTACGATCTCGTCACGCAGGACAAGCGCCGCGAGGTGGTGGAAGCTTATCCCGAAGTCGCCAAGCTGCCGCTCACACGCACCGAGCGCGCAGTGTTCGAGAACGCCGTCGAGCGCGCCAAGAACGAGCTCTCGCTGATCGCCTACCAAACGGGGCTCGATCACATTCGCACCGGCCGCTGGCACGAGGCACAGCAGGTGCTGCGCGATTCGTTGCGCTACAAGAGTGACGCCGCGCACAGCCCGCAAGCGACGCTCCAGCTGGCCATGGCCTTGCGCTCGCTCGGACGGCAGCGCGAGGCCATCCCCTCCCTCATGCAGCTGTCCGAGGCGTCGGCGGACAAAGAGGTGATGGACGAGGCCACCCTGCTCCTGGCGCAGTGCCAGCTCGACATTCAGGCCTGGAACGACGCCAAGAACACGCTGCGCGCTTTTATCCGGCGTTTTCCCAACAGCTCGCTCATCAATGAAGCCCGCATGAAGCTGGCGGACGTCCAGCTTTACCATTAATTCCAAGCTCTTAACGAACGGGCGCTTGACGTTCTGCGAACCGCCGGCCATAGTGCGTTGAATGAGAACTGACATGTCAGTTCCGGTTCGGCGCCGCACCTACAAGCCTGCGGATGAGCGCAAGGCTCAGATCCTGGACTGCGCACTGCGGGCCTTCGCCGAGGGCGGCTACCACGCCACGAGCATCGCGGACGTGTGCGCGCGCGCGGGCATCGGGCGAGCCACGCTGTACCAGTACTTCGAGGACAAGCGCGCGCTCCTCGTAGCGCTCACGGAGAGCATCGCCGAGCGCATCGTGGCAGCGGTGAGAAATCGCGAGCCGCTCGAAATTCCGCAAGGCTTTCGGCCGAGCCGCGAACAAGCCGTGTCCTTCACGCGCGAGCGCATCGTCACGGTGCTGCGAGCGGCGTTCGGTGATCCGAGCACGATACGCCTGGTGCTGCGCGCCGGGCGCGGCACGGACGGCATGGTCGACACGATCTTGCGTCGCATCGACGACGTCGTGCTCGAGGTCATGGAGGCGGATCTGCGAGCCGCTCAGGAGGCAGGCGTGCTGCGCCCCATCGATGCGCGTTTCGTCGCCCGCTTTCTGCTCGGCGGGTACGAAAAAGTCTTGCTCATGTACGTGGACGAAGACAGGCCCATCGACTTCGACCGAATCGCCGGCGACGCCGCGCTGCTCGAGATGTGCGGCCTTTTCAAGCAGGAGTAAGCATGGCCAAAGCAAACCGGTTCCCTCCCTACGAACTGCTCGAAGGACGCGGCGCTCGGGACGCGCACGAAAAAACCAAACGCCTCGAGCGCCTGTACCATCTCACTCAGAAGCACAGCTGGGACGGCAAGACCGTGCTCGCCGAGCTGCTCGAGCGCCACGGTGCGCCCGGTGCGGGCATGCCTCCGGACACACGCGCGGCGCTTTCTCGCGTGCTGACACTGCTGATGTGGGGCGAGCTCGCGGCCTGGAACATCTCTGCCGATCTGGCGCTAGAGATCCCGGACGTGGACGCCAAGATGGCTGCCACGGGGCAAGTCTTCGACGAAGCACGGCACTTCTACGTGCTGTGCGACTACGTGACGGCGCTCGGCCCCGCGCCGGCAATCGGCGGGTTGCCGCGGCGCTTGCTCTCCAAAGTGCTCGATGCGCCCACGCTCGCCACGAAGCTCATCGGCATGCAGCTGTTGTTCGAGACCAACGCCGTGGTCATGTTCCGCCGCATCGCGGAGAGCGGAGTCTGTCCGATACTGAGCGAGCTTTTGCCCTACTTCGAACGGGACGAGTCGCGCCACGTCGGTCTCGGCGTCATGTACCTGCCCAAGTTGATTCAGAGCATGAGCTCGTCCGAGGCCGCGCGCACAGCTCGCTTTCAGATGGAATGCGTACTGCTCCTGACGGCCGGCGGCGTCACCATCGCGCCCGACTTCGAAACGCTCGGGCTCGACCAGCGCATCATGGCGCTGCGCGTGACCCGCATGCAGGATGACATCGTGCAACAGATGGCCGAGCATCACGGCCGCGGTATCCTGCGGGCCGTGCGCACACCGAAAGCAGGCTGGGGTCCCGCCATTCTCGACTGGCTGCACCCTGCCGGCGGTATTTCGGCCACCTCTGCGTTCAATCAACGACTGCACCGCGGCATGCGCACCACTTTGAATGCGCTAGACCGGGCGCTGGCGTAGTCGGGCTCGAGTATACTGAGCGGCCATGTACGCTTGGAATGGCCGGGTAAAGCTCCGCTACGAAGTCACTGGGAACGAGAGCGCAGCGCCGCTCTGCCTGGTTCAGGGCCTGGCCCGTCCTGCCAGCCACTGGGGCGATTTCTGCGACGCACTCTCGCCCTACTTCCGGCTCGTCACCTTCGACAACCGCGGCGTCGGTAAGAGCAGCACGCCGCTGCCGCCGTACACGACCCGTCAGATGGCCAAAGACGCGTTGGCCGTGCTCGACGCCGCTGGCATCGACAGCGCGCACGTGTTCGGCGTTTCCCTGGGCGGCATGATCGCGCAAGAGATCGCGCTGCTCGCTCCCGCGCGGGTGCGGCGCCTGGTGCTCGGATGCACCCGCGCCAGCCGCCGAGCGGGCACGCCCATGAGCTTGTCCGCCATCGCAGCGTTCGCGGTGGCCGGCGCGCTGCCGCCCGACGCCGCCATGGCGCGCGTGGCGCCTTTCATCCTGTCTTCCGATTTCATCAAGGCGCGCCCCGAGGTGCTGGAAGCTTGGCGGCGCACCGCGCTCGAGGATCCGCCGCGCCGCATGGGCGTGTTCGGTCAAATCGTGGCGGCGCTGAAACACGACAGTGTCCAGCACTTGAGCCGCATTCGTCATCCCACGCTGATCGTCACCGGCGATGCCGATCGGCTCATTTCACCCGAGTGCTCGCGCTTTCTGCAGCGCGCCGTCGCCGGATCCGAGCTCGAGGTGATACCCGGCGCGGGTCACGAGTTCCCCATCGAAGCTCCGCAAGCCACGACCAGCGCTCTGCGCCGCTTCCTGCTGGATGAGCCGCAAGCCAAAGCCGACGCGGTGCCCACGACAGCAGCCTGAACGGGCGCTCAAATCATCCACAAGCGCGCGATGCAGTGAGCGCGGCCGAAGGCATCCCAGCTCGTGTCCTTCGAAAAATCGCGTTCAGGAACGAAGACGGCGCACACGCCGCGAACACTGCCGAGCTGCCACGCTTGCGTGATCACGCGCATGGAATCGCCTGCGAAACAGGGCTTCGCGTAGGAGATTTCGAGGCTCCGCGCCAGCAGCCGCCGTCCGGGCTCGAGCTCGACGAAGCGGCGCAGGGCTGCATCCTCGATACAGCGCGGGTACGTCAGGAAATTCACGTGCTGATTCAGATCCGTGTGGGATAGGCCGAAGATCAGCGGGGCCGTGTCCGGACGCGGCACGGCGTCCATGAACGTGGCTCCCGCGGGCGCCTGCAGCAACTCTCCAGCAACCGGCAACTCCACGCGCGCTTCTGGAACTCTAGGCAACGCAGGGGCTTCCAGGGAGAGCACCCGGTGCTGGCCGGGCGGCGCATTGGGACGCGTGAACACGTGCAGGCCGTGGGCGCGCGCGATCAAACGCCGCTGCACGGCGTCCGGCGCGCTCCCCGCCGGCACCGCTTCGGTGAGCAGCCAATTGCGAAGCACGATGCGATTCACCTCGCCCTGCTCGTCCACGCAATGCCCGAGCTGATACACGACGCGGCTCAGCGCGCGCCGGCGCGGCGAGATCGGCACTTCCTCGGCGTGAATCGTCAGGCGAGCCAACACGTTGCGAATGCCGCTCTTGCCCAGGCCGGTGAAGATGCGTCCCATGCGCGTCTCGTTCCACAAGATGCGCCCCATGGGCGGCCACACGCCGTCGATGCGCAGGCGGCCATCCTGGCAAATGTCTTCGAAGCGAACGCCGAGCTCGGCCTCGCCGCGCTGCTCGCTCGGCACGTCGGGCTCTTCGGGGATGAAGGGTCGCATGATCAGCTCGAAGCCGGCTTGTCCGCGAAGACGTGCGCGTGATTCAGCGGGCTGTGCCCCTGGCCGAAGCCGGGCGCGGCACGCATCGAGTCTTGCACATAGCGGCGCGCGCGCTCCACCGAGTGCTGGAGCGTCAACCCGTCAGCGATGCCCGCGGCGATCGCCGACGCCAGGGTGCAGCCCGTGCCATGCGTGGCGCGCGTCAGCAGCCGTTCGCTCTCGAACCAATGTTCGGCGCCGTCCGCCGTGCGGAGCAAGTCGTAAACCCGCTCACCCTCCAAGTGGCCGCCCTTCACGAGCACGGCGCTCGCACCCAGAGCGAGCACGCGGTCCGCTGCGCGCGACATGCCCTCCTGGTCGGTGATCCGCATGCCGCCACTCAACACTTCGGCTTCAGGCACGTTGGGAGTGACCAGCGCAGCGAGCGGCAACAAGTCCTGGACCAGCGCTGAGCGCGCTTCCGCCAGCAGGAGCTCGTGGCCGCCCTTGGCGAGCATCACCGGATCGACCACGATCGGAATGCTCGTCGCCCACTGCGCACAAACGCGCGCCACAGACTGAATCACGGGCGTGGAGAACAACATACCGGTCTTGATGGCGTCCGCACCGATGTCGCTGAGCACCGCTTCCATCTGCGCGGCGACGAAGCTCGGATCCACGGGAAACACGTCGAACACGCCCAAGGTGTTTTGTGCAGTCAGCGCGGTGATGGCAGTAGCCGCATAGCCACCGAGGGCAGTGACGGTCTTGATGTCGGCCTGGATGCCCGCGCCACCTCCCGAATCCGAGCCCGCGACGATGAGCACACGACCTTGCATCGCGCACGTATAAGACCCGACGGGCCGGAGTGTCCAGTGCGGCTAAAGTACTGGCTCAGTGCACGACCGCCATTTGCGGTTCCACGTTTCGCCCGGCACCCAGGCTGAAGCCTGCCATCCACGCGCTGCGCTCGAGCGCCCCGGAACCGCCGGGCAGCTCGTCGAGCCGCTCGGCGTGCCGTTCCACCTCACTGCACAAGAGAATCCAGTAGGCGGCGCCGCACACCTGAAGCCGCGCCACGTCCACGGGACCGCCCTGAACCTGGATGCGCGACCACTCGCCGGTCAAGATCGCCTTCTGCAACTGGACCGTCGCATGTCCGCCCCACACCCACGATTCACCGAGCCGCCGCGTCTCGGCGTCGCGCGCGCGAAAGCGGCCGACCAGCGCAACCCCTCCACGGCCCGCGACCTCGACGAGCAAGCCGCGTTTGAACAGGTGATAGCCAGCGTGCACGCTGGGCAGCTCGATCAGCGACGAATACAAATAGTCGTTACCCAGCATCCAGCCGCGCGCGCCGAGCCGCACCAGCGGACCGTGCGAGTCCGCCACCGGCCAGCGCAGCCCGACCGCCGTATCCACCAGCAATTTACCATCGAAACCGGTGCTGCCGCCGCCCGCGTAAGCGCTCAACTGCGATCGATCACTGCGGACGAGCGTCTGCCCGAGCTCGATGTAGTTCGCGTACACCAGCGAATTGGCGGCCACGGACGCGCTGAACGCCGTGTCTGTCGCCGTGTACGTCGAGCGCGTGAACGCCTCTCGCAAGTACAGCCCGTACACGCCGCTGCCCAGCACGATCGGCTGTTTCCGTTTGGCAGCTTCACGCACCAGCTTCACCTCTGCTCGAACCGGCAACACGACGTGCGCTGTCGGTCCGCGCGACTCGCCCGGCGCGGATTCACCCAAAGCCTGCTCTTCTGCCAAAGCTGGGCTAGACACGCTCACTACCAGCAGCGCTAGAAGCGGAGCCCAGAATCGACCCAGGGCAGCGTGGCGCGCTCTTGGCACGTCATCGCTACCGGTAGGACCCAACCGTTCAAGCAATCCATACATAAGAATGCAACACGCCTAAGCACGCCGAGACCACGCTGCAAAGCGCAGGAACTGCGCTGCACAAGACCGCATCAGAGCGGCACTTTTTCCGGTCCCGCGCTCTCGTCAACGACAACCGGTAACCGGGGGTACCAGGCCCCCGCTGGGGCGTCGACACGATGCCCAACGTTCCAGCCCGCCGCTCGCTTCCGGCGACGCAAATAAAGGCGCAGCGCAATGCTCGGCGCGCCGCACGTCCAAAGACCTGATATGCAGCGCTGCAGATACGGGCCCCTTGGCGGAACGGCAGACGCAGGGGATTTAAAATCCCTCGCCCGAAAGGGCTTCCCGGTTCGAGTCCGGGAGGGGCTACCGCAAAGAAAGCCGCGCATAGCGTCGGACGCATCGCTCGCACGGGCAGGCGCGTCAGACGCTGTCCGGGCTCAGCGACACTTGCATGTTCACCCGCGCAGCCTCGGTGCCATCGTAGATAAAATGCAGGCTGGCGCGCCCGCGCGGCGGGGCTGATGGGTACGGTCTCGCACGCATCATTGCTCTCGTTCCCACAACCCGCCACAGCAGCGCAAAGCAAAATCAGTAGCTCGGCGATTGCTCGATGCTCAGGCTCCCCAATCCGCGTCACGCCTCGACGCTCCTCGGATCGCACGGGCTCAAGCCGAGCTCTTCTAGAAGCGTCGGGCGTTTTGGAGGTCCTTTGTCGCGACGTCGCACATGTGTGCATCGGTCAGCAGCGTCAAAGCCTCCTTGGGACGGCGAATTTCAATTCTTGCCGAGCGAGCGCTTCACGTCGTCGACCATCACGCCAACGCGCTTCACGGTCTCGCGCAGCTCTGCTTCCGTAACGCCGAGAGCCTGCGTCCAGTAGCGCACCTCGTGGGTCTCGTTGACGTTGATGCGTGAACGGTCCTGCTGGCCGCGCTGGGTCGTATCGTCGGACATCGGCATTTCCTCCTTGTAGGAGGCAATATGTGCAGCGAAATCGGATGCACAACCGTCCGATGCGGCGGCCGATCGAAATAGTGCGCGCGATTTCAGTCTCGCGCGATCAGCCGCTGTCGCGCATGTAGATCGATCTGCGCGGCGCCTGCATCGAGTTGCGCAGCATGGGCTCGAACGCTTCGAGCGGCATCGATTCATAGTCCGGGTCGAACGAGTTTTGGTCGTAGTCGTGGCAAAACTCCGCGGTGTAGTCGAACCACTCGTGGCCGCGGTAACGTTCACGCAAGTTCTTGTCGAGCCCGAGGTGCTCGAAGAAATAATAACCTTGAAAGATGGCGTGCTTCTCGACCATCCACAGGTTCTGCTCGGAGACGAAGGGCTTCAAAATCGCCGTTGCGATGTCCGAATGATTGAACGAGCCGAGCGTATCGCCGATGTCATGGAGCAGCGCGCAAACGACGTACTCCTCGTCCCGTCCGTCGCGATGAGCGCGCGTAGCCGTCTGCAGGCTGTGCTCGAGCCGATCGATGGCAAATCCCCCGAAGTCGCCGCCGAGCAGCCGCAAGTGCGCGAGCACCCGATCCGGCAGCGTCTTGTAAAAGGCGAGCGCACTCCCACCGATGATCATCCAATCTTCCTGGGTGCCCTCGACCATTTGTCGAAACTGCGCGCGGCGTTCGCCTACCGGTTGATTCATGCTCGCTCTCCTTCTGCCGAGGTTAGCGCACAGGCGCACACTCGGCGAATCAGATCGCTGGCGAGCGCCACGCGGGAGGGATAAGCTCGCGGGCTCTACATGGCCGGCCGAACGTTTGCCATCGGGGACATTCACGGGGAGCTCGAGCATCTGTTCCGGCTGCTGTCGTGTCTGCCGAGCTTGGACGCGGAAGATACCGTGGTGTTTCTGGGTGACTACGTCGACCGCGGCCCGAAATCCGCTCAGGTCGTAGACTTCGTGCGCGGGCTCTCGGACACGACCGCCGCAAAGGTGGTCGCGCTGCGCGGCAACCACGAAGACGCTTGGCTTCGGGTTCTGGAGCGCGGCTGGGACGAGTTCGTGCTCCCGCCGCCGAATGGCTGCCTGGCGGCGATGCGCTCGTACACGGGAGGCCCCTTCCCGGCGGAGGACGAACATCCCGAGTCCGACGAGCGCCTGATCCTGCAGAGCGGAGATTTCTTCCCGGACGATGTCGTCGCCTGGTTCCAAAGCCTACCGTACTGGTACGAAGACGAGCACGCCATCTACGTACACGCCGGGCTGCCGAAGGGGCCGGACGGCTTCCTGCATCCGCGCGACGCACCCGCCAAGATTGCACTGCTCTGGCTACGGGACGAGGACTTCTTCCGGAACTATCGCGGCAAACGCGTGGTCTTCGGTCACACGCGCACCGAATATCTTCCGGCCGAGCTGTCCGGCTATACGCCGGAAGATCCCAGAGATCTCTGGGCCGGAGAGAACGTGGTCGGTATCGACACGGGCTGCGGTAACGGCGGGTTTCTGACCGCGATCGAGTTGCCATCCGGCAACGTCTACGAATCACGCTGAAGAGCGCGCGTGCGCGGCCGCTAGATTTTCCGGCAGCACTCCTTGCAGGCAGGAGATGGTGTTCGGCTCGCCCGGTTTGGACCAAAGCGCCTGTTCGGGCGCGCGCGCGCTGCCTCGCGCCAGCCCTTCGTCTGCGGACCAGTCCGGCGTCGCCCCCGCTTCGAGCACGTGCAAACCACTCTGCCAGAAGCCGATGATGTACGTGTGACCCGCTGCTCTCGCACCCAAGAAGTCGGACCACGCGCGCGCGAAGCGCACGCCGCGTTCGGCGCCGAAGGTTTCGCAGGTCCGAAACCACCAGAGCGCCCCAGGAGCGAGACGCGCTCGCAGGCGCAGCAGCGCGGGGTGCAGCCCGTGCTGTCGGAGCAGCGCGCGCTCGTCGAGGACGTCGCTCGCGATGCGCGCATCGCCCCACTTGCCGTGCCCCCAGAACTGGACCTCCGCGATCGGCCGCTCCGGCTGTTCGGTCGCCAGAAAGTGCAGGGCATCGCTCCAGCTCGCGGCCCCGTAATGCGCATGGAGCAGGCCGCGACCGCGGTAGAGCCACGCCCCTGCGGCCCAAGCGGCGGACAGGCCAGGCAGACCGTGCTGGCCCTTGCACGTGCGATCGTAGACGAGCAAGCGAAGTGGCAACATGCGAGTCACCCGAAATTAGCTCGGCGCTCGGGCCGAAGCGAGCTGCCTACACGCATCCTTCGCGGAACGGCCACGAATCATGGGCAAAGACCCACGAGTTCGCGATAAGCTCGGAGGGGCCTCCGGCGCGAGGCCGGTTGTCCAATCCATGACCTCATCGACTCACGGAGCGATCGCCGGTGACCAGCCCGGACGGCTGCTCGGCGGGAAATACGAGCTCGTTCAGCCCATAGGCCGCGGCGGCATGGCGCTCGTCTGGCGAGGGCTGACGCACGGGGCCGCAGGCTTTCGCCGGCCCGTGGCCGTCAAGCGCATCGATCCAGCGTTCAAGGGTTACCCCGAGGTCACGGCGATGTTCGTGGAAGAAGCGCGCGTGGGTTCCGCGCTGCGACATCCGAACATCGTCCAGATTCACGACTTCGGCATCGACGAAGGCGGAGATCACTATCTTGTCACCGAGTGGGTGGAAGGTCTGCACTTCGGCGAATGGATGCAGGCGTTCAAGATGCCGGACCGCGAAACGCCCTGGGCGCTGGTGGCCGCGATCGGCGTCGAGGTTCTGCGCGGGCTCGAAGCCGCCCACGCGCGCTGCGACGACCAGGGCCGGCCCTCACCGATTCTGCATCGCGACGTCACGCCACCCAACATCTTGATCGACGAGGCCGGCGTGGTGAAGCTGGCAGACTTCGGCATGGCCCGCGCGATGGACCGCGGGCGCATGACGCGGCCGGACGTGGTCAAAGGCAAATTGTCGTATCTGGCACCCGAGCTGGTTCTCGGCGAGGCCCCGAGCGTGCAGAGCGATTTATTCTCGCTGGGCGTCGTGATGTGGGAAGCGCTGGCCATGCGCCGTCTGTTCGACGCACCCACGGACGTCGAAGTCGTGCGCCTGTTACGCGAAGGCACCATCCCGCTGCTGAGCTACATGCGCACGAGTGTGCCGATGGGTTTGACCACCACGGTCCATCGTGCGCTGGAACGCGAACCGCGCTTACGCTTCTCCTCGGCCATGGACATGCTGCGTTCGCTCACGAGCGTGCTCCGCGTGCTTCCGGAGTCCGTAGACGCTACAGCGCTGGCCCGCAGCGTGGCCCACGTGCGCGAGCTGCGAGCGAGTTGATCGGTCCCTGCCCGGCTCCGAGCGCGATCGTGCAGGGTTTCCAGCCTGAATTTGAAAACCGTTTTCAGTTACGCTAATGTGACGCTCAGATGAAGCTGGCGCAGGTCACTGTGGGCCAATCGGCGACCATTCAGAGTGTCGGGGGGGAGCGCTCCTTCAGGCGCCGGCTGATGGAGCTCGGGCTCGTTCCGGGTACCCGCGTCCGAGTCATGGGCATCGCTCCCCTCGGCGATCCACTCGAGCTTTTGGTACGCGGCGCGAGCTTATCCATTCGCCGCAGTGAAGCCCACGCCATCCTCGTATTGGCCGAGGCCAGCGTACCCGTGGTGCCGGCGCGCTCGCTCGAGCCCGAGCTTCCCGCGGACGCGTTCGGCGCTCCCGGGCCGACTTAGGACGAGTCCGGGCGTGCAGACCGACACTTCTCTCTCAGCTGCTCCCGAATCGGCGCGCGCTGTTCGACTCGAGCTCGACGAGACCCCACTGGTCGTGCTCGTCGGTAACCCGAACGTCGGCAAGACCACGCTCTTCAACCAGCTCACCGGGCAAAACGCACGCGTGGGGAACTACTCGGGCATAACCGTGGAGTGCCGTTCAGGGCATCTGCGGGGCCGCGGCAAGCACTCCAGCGCCGGCAAGGTAGAGCTCCTGGACGTGCCCGGCACGTACTCGCTGAGCTCGCGTTCCGCCGAGGAACAGTTGGCACTCAACGCCGCGCTCGGACTCGGCGAGAGCCGAAAGCCCGACCTGTGCGTGGTGGTGGTCGACGCAGGACAGCTGATCCGCAACCTGTACCTCGTCGTTCAGCTCGTCGAGCTGGGCGTGCCGCTGCTGATCGCGCTCAACATGATCGACGAAGTGGCGGACAACCCGCCCCACCCGGAGGCTCTGACCCGGCTCTTCGGCGTGCCGTGCGTGGCGCTCGACGCGCGGCGCGGGCGCGGGGTCAGCGAGCTCACCGATGTCATCCTGAGCTCGCTCGCGCATCCGCCGCGCGGCGAAGTCCGTATCCCCTACCCCGACACACTGCGGCCCGAAGTGGATCGAATCGTGGACGCGCTGCCCAGCTCCTGGCGCCTCGACGTCGAACGCGACCGGGCGCTCGCGCGCTGGGCGCTGACCAGCGTTGCGCCTGACGACGAGCTCGAGCACGTCACCGCGGAGCTGCGCGCTAGTTGCCTCGAAGTACTGGAGCGCGACGTGGATGAAGCGATCATCACGACGCGCTATGCCTTCTTGGACGCGCACGCGCCCTCCCTGTATGCGCGGGAGGCGCCGCCGCCGCGCAAACGTCCGTTCTCCGAGCGGCTCGACCGCCTGCTCTTGCACCCACTGCTGGGCTTCGCACTGTTCATCGCCTTGATGTGCCTGATCTTCCAGGCGCTGTTCTCCTGGTCCGAGCCGGCCATCGGCGTGATCGAGGACGCGGTGGCGTTCCTGCAGAACACCGCCGTGAACACGCTGCCGCAAGGTCTGCTGCGCGATGTCGTCGTCGAGGGCGTGCTCGGCGGGGTCGGCAACGTGATTGTGTTCCTGCCGCAGATCCTGCTGCTCTTTTTCTTCATCGGGCTCTTGGAGGACTCCGGCTACATGGCGCGCGTCGCGTACCTGATGGACCGCATCATGCGGAGCCTCGGCCTACACGGGCGTGCGTTCGTACCCATGCTCTCGGGCTTCGCCTGCGCGGTACCGGCGATCTTGGCGACCCGCACCATGGAGCGCAAACGCGATCGTCTGCTCACGATGCTGGTGATCCCGCTCATGACGTGCTCGGCGCGCCTGCCCGTCTACACGCTGATCATCGCGGCGCTGATCCCGTCGGGTCTGCTGTTCGGCTGGTTGCCCGTCCAGGGCCTGCTGATGGTAGCCATGTACGTGTTCGCGATCGCGCTCACATTGCTGTCCGCGGCGGTGCTCGGTCGCACCTTGGTGCGTGGCCGGCGGGTTCCGCTGATTTTGGAGCTGCCGCCTTACCGGCTGCCGAGTCTGCGCACGACGCTGCGCATGATGAAGGAACGTTCCTGGGTATTTCTACGAGAAGCCGGGACAGTGATCCTGGTGTGCACGATCGTGCTCTGGGCATTGTTGTCGTTTCCGCGCGCGCCGCAGCCAGCCGAAGCGACGGCCCCGCGCGCCACGGCCGCCCAGCAAGCGCCCAAGGATGACAACCTGGCCGCGCAGAAAGCCCTCG
>DATHEN010001394.1:0-2395 GCA_035318565.1 Polyangiaceae bacterium | reverse complement strand
TTGCCGAAATGACCCGCGCCGCAGAGTGGACCGGGGTCACCGAAGAATCCTTCAATCGCGTGTTCGTCGGCTCGCAGCGCATGATCGCGGCCTCGCTCTCGGCGTACCTGATCGCGCAGTTCGTAGACATTGCCATCTTTCATGCGCTGCGGCGCGCCACACACCAGCGGCTTCTGTGGCTGCGCGCCAGTGGTTCGACGGTGATCTCGCAGCTCGTCGACACCATCACCATCAATCTCGTGGCCTGGGTGGGTATTCTGCCGCTCGCCGACATCGTGCGCGTGATGGTCTCGTCTTACGTGCTCAAGGTTCTGATCGCGGTCGGACTCACCCCGTTGATCTACGCGGGACATGCTCTGATCGAGCGCACCATGTCCGCCTCTGCCGAAGCAGCCGCCGCCGCCGGGCCCGTGCCGGAAGAAACCGCGAACGAGCCGCCGCGCAGCTGGTAGTCGCTCACGCGACACGCCGGGAGAAGCGCGGATCCCTCGGCCATGGCATGGCGAAAGCTGGCCCGCATTTCTGCGCTCGCCAGTCAGCTCCCGTCGGAACGGCCAGACGACTCCGGTTCGTCCAGCGTGTCGAACACCACGTCCAGGCACTGGCCGACCACGCGGTTCGTGATGCGAATCGAGCCGTGCACGGCGGAGACCACGTGGTCGTGCAGCTCGTGGATGCCGCGCGCCGGTAGTGCGATGGGCGGAATGTTTTCCAGAATCGTGAACGGACGGCGTGCGGTTTCCTTGTGGACTCGTTCGATGGCGCGAGATCCGTTTTCGACCGCGCTCTCCAGAAGGTTTTTTACTCCGCGCCAGCGTTTCCAGCTCATCGGCTCGCCTCTCCGCAAAATTCGCGAACGTGCGCGTACACCTCGGGGCTGCGCGCCAGAGCCGTGTGACCGTGACCGCTCACGACCCGGATGTGACTCGGGGGCAGGGCCATGCTGGCGGCGTCCCGGCAGGCGCCGCCCGTGGCGCTGGTGAGTGGAACCAGCGCGTCCCCGAAGTAGAGCGCCAGGCGCGGGTCGATCCACATCGAGCCGGCGATCAAGAAGTGCAGCATGTTCGGCAAAAGTGGCACCGGGTGCCGCGGGTCGTCGAGCGGGATGCTGCAGGGCGCGGGCTCGCCCGGCGTGCGGATCAGCCGGCCGTCCCCCAGATCTTTGAGCCCTTCGCTTCTGAGGTTCGCGATGTCCGCGATCAGCTGCGTGTACGGATCCGGAATCTTGCCGAGGATGCGCACGACGCCCCGCCCGAGCCGCTCCAGCGGTGCTCCGAGGTGCGGTGTCCCGACGTAGATGCAGCGCTTCACGAGCGGCAGCCAGCTGCTCTTTTCGAGGCTGGCCGTGTGGCAAGCGCTGCGGATCACCAGGCCGCCCATGCTGTAGCCGAGCAGCAACAAGCTTTCGACGGGCACGGGATAGGCCGCGAGCAGGCGCTCGAGCAGCCGTGTCAGACGAGATCCGTTCTCGGGAATCGCCAAGCCGGAGTTGTAGCGGACGTACACGGGCGTAACCCCGAGCTCGCTTTCGAGCAAGGTGCCGTAGTCCTCGCCGCCGGGAAACGCCCAGACGTCTTCCGTAGACATCAGGCCATGCACGAGCACCACGACGTGCGCGCTCGGGTCTGGGTAGGCACTGGCCAAGGCGCGGCGCTCGAGGGGCAAGACTTCGCCGCGGCGCACGCAGGTCATTTCCGTTGCGAGGCCATTCTGGCTCTTGGCAAGGTAGTCGCCGATTGCGCCGTTCAAAACCGCCAGGGCAAACTCGATTTTCTTTTGCATCCGGCGTCCGTCGCAAGAGCGTAGCAAAAAACCGTGGCGCCGGCCGGGCGCGCGTTTCAAGAGCGCTTTTGTGAGCGGAGCCCGTCGCGAGTAGCATGCGAGCCTGCATGGCTCATGCTGCGCATTTTGCCGCCAGAACTTCGGGCGCCCCTCCGCCGCGTCCAGCGCCGTTCGCGCGCGGGCGAGTCTATCGTCACTTCGTGCGCGGGCGCGCACGGCCGCGCGGTATCGTTTGGTTCGGCATCAGCTCGTTCTGGGGCCATCTGCGCCACTTCGTGGCCAGCGCGATCGCTACCGAGGACGTCGATTCGCGGGACTGGATGACCCCTGACGAGCCGCGTGCGTTGGCGGAGCGTGTGGCGCGCCTGCTCGGTGGCGTCGCGGGCTCCGGTAGTGTGACGGAGCGGCTGGGGCGCGACGTTTGGATCGACTACGTCGCGGATACCGGCGACGACGTGAGTGTGAGTCGAGCGGTCGCGGGTCTCATCTTCACGCCGTACGAGTTGCCGGATCCGGAGCATCCCGGCATGCTGCTGTTCGCGCCGCGCGGCGACATTCTGTTCTTCGGCGGGGACACGGCTTACCCCGTGGCCACGGCCGACGAAATTCGCGA
>DATHEN010001393.1:0-2429 GCA_035318565.1 Polyangiaceae bacterium | reverse complement strand
TCCGGCGTTCGAAACCAGCCGGTCGACTCCTGATGCGCGCCGCGTCCCCATGAGTTCGTCTGCACCTGACCCGTGAGAGCCAATACCGGTGCCGAGGAAGTCATTGCGACGGGGAGGCCCGCAAGCAGGTTCGTCGCGCCGGGACCCAGCGTGGCAAGACACACGCCGATGCGATTGCTGACGCGTGAGTAGGCGTAGGCGGCATAGGCGGCAGCCTGCTCGTGTTTCGTGAGGACTGTCTGAATGCGCGGGTGTCCGTCGAGGCTGTCGAACAACGGCAGCAGGGGACCACCGGGAATCCCGAATACTGCGCGCACACCTTCGCGATCGAGGATGTCGACCACGGCGTCTGCAGCGCTGCACGCTTCAACTTGCATTGCCCGCTCCAATGACGCTTTGCCCTGAGGCGCTGCCATTGAGCCAGCGACTGAAACGGCGGCGCCCGTTGCCGAGCCGTCCGGTCAACTCGTGCAGGACCGCTTGCATTTCGGCCTGAATTGCGTGTGCGGCAGCATCGACGACCTCTGAATCTTCGGGCGAGCCGGAGATCAACCGCGGCTCGAGAGCGCGGATGATGATCTTGGAGGGGAGCGGGACGTGCGGCATGGGGCCGAGCAGCAACCCCGTTGGCAGTCCGAATGCGATCGGAAAGGCGTTCAGGCGGAGCGCGCGTTTCAACCGGAGGCGCCTGGCAACCTCTTCTCCTCGAGTGAGCACGTACCAGCCGTCGTGTGCACCGGCCGTGACGATTGGAACGATGGGCACACGCGCGCGCATGGCGATGCGTATGAACCCGTGGTGGCCGTGAAAATTCACGACGTCTCGCTCACGGCTAGGGCGCATGGACTCAGACTCGCCGGCCGGATAGACGAGAACCTTGTTGCCGCGCTCCAGCTCGCGCAGGCAGCCGGCTCCTGAAGCGGGGACCATGCCCAATGCGCGCATGAGCGCCCGCAAGCCTGGTACACGGAAGAGCGCGTCGTGCACGAGCGCAACGGGCACGTCCTTGTAGCCGCTCTGCTGCATGTACAGCCAGGCGAACACGTAGCTGTCTGGCGTGACGAGACCGCCGTTGTGATTGCCAACGAGCAATGCGGGCCCAGACGGCAGGTTCTCCAGTTGCTCCACCTCGGCGCTGAAGTAATGGCGAGCAGCCCACAAGATCATTGGCGACATGCCGCGTAGGACCTTCACGTTCGGCATGGAGAGCGTTTGATTGGACAGGCTCACGCCGCGCCGCCTGCTTCCGTGGATGCGAGTGAGCCGTTCAGGTACGCGTCGCGGGCGGCGCTGCGCTGCAATTTGCCGCTGCTGGTTTTGGGCAGGCTTCCGGGCGGAACGATGCGCAAGATCGCAGGCTTGATTCCGAGGCCATCGGCGCACGCTTGACGTACGGCTTGCGGTAGGGCGCGCGTGTCCTGGGTGGGTCGCGCCTCTATGAGGACCACGATCTGCTCCGTGCCGTCCGCGTTAACACCGAATGCCGCGACACCGCCCGGCCGAACGCCCTCTACATTGCCAGCAAGGCGCTCGATGTCCTGCGGTGCGATATTTCGCCCGGCCACGATGATGATGTCCTTTGCCCGACCGATGAGGTGCAGCTCCCCGTTCGCGAGATAGCCGATGTCGCCCGTGCGCAACCAGCCGTCGCGAAACGCAGATGCCGTCGCTTGCGGGTCATCGAAGTACTCCGACATCGTCGATGGAGAGCGCAGCTCCACTTCGCCGACGGCTCTCTGGGGCAGCACCTGGCCGGCATCGTTCACGATTCGAAGCTCTGCGCCGGAGATGGGCTTGCCCAACTTGACGACCTCGACTGAATCCGTTGCGTCTTCGGTCGCGATGTCGGCGCGCTTCTGTGTTTCGAGCGACCGCCGGCTCACGCGCTCGACCCGCATGCCTTTCGCCGACTGGCTGACGAGTAGCGTGTTCTCGGCCAGTCCGTACGAAGGCGCGATGGCTTCGGGGCTGAGCTGGAACGGTGCCATGGCATCCAAGAAGGCTCGCACCACATTCGGGTCCACGGGTTCCGCGCCCACGCAGATGCCGCGCACCGCCGACAGGTCGAGATGCATGTCGCGCCCGCGCAGCCGGCGTGTCACGTAGGCCATGCCGAAGGTCGGCGTCGCGGTGAGCACACCGCGATGGCGGTGCAACGCTTCGAGCCAGACGAGCGGATCCATGAGAAAGCGCTCGGGTCCTATCAGCACCGCCGTGGCCGCCGCGCTTATGGGCAGGAACACGCCGCTGATGAGGCCCATGTCGTGATAGAGCGGCAGCCAAAGGACGCCGCGCAGGCCCTGTTGCACCTGAAAGCGCTCCATAATGGCGGTCAGATTGGCCAGCACTGCGCGATGGGACAACGCACAGCCGCGCGGCGCGGACGTGCTGCCGGACGTGAATTGAATCAGCGCGAGATCTTCAGGGTC
>DATHEN010001392.1:0-6076 GCA_035318565.1 Polyangiaceae bacterium | reverse complement strand
CGTCACCCAGCAAAAACGATTGCCCGGTGTTCAAGCTGCGCACGGCGAGCACCGTGGTGCCCCACACGGCGGCCGTTCTCAAAACGATGGCGGAGCTTTGGACCTGTTGCGCCATTACTTCAACGCCGGACTGCGGCGGGTGTCCGAAAGCTCACCCATGAACGAGCGGTGCCCGAGCGCACCTGCAGCAAACTCCGCGCGCACTCGCCGGAGGAAGTAGACAATCTGCGGGGACTTCAAGCGACCTTCCACCTCTACCGGTCCGAACTTATAGGTTTTGACCCCGGCATCGCCCTGCTGTTTGACCTCGAGCACGCGCGGCCCGCTTTGCCCGCCGGACGCTGGATCGGCCACGCTCGTGCCGGCTCTTTCGGGCTCGTCGACGTCTTCGTCCTCGGGCGCACGTACTTCCTTGTTCGGCTTCACCGCAGGGGCAGCTTTGCGCGCCGGCTTCTTGGCTGCCCGTGGAGCGGCACGCTTCGGCTGCGCGTGCAGGTCCATGGAGGCGACACTCAATGAGGTCGCGAGCGCGCCGAGCAGCACGGCCAGTGCCCATCGCCTTCGCTGCATCACCCGCAGCATAACCGACACTCGATGGATAAGTCAGCCGAGTCGGTTCCACGGCGAGTGAGTGAGGGTGTGCCCTACACACACGCGCGCAGTGACGATTACTTACGTCTCCATGTGCCCTCCACTAAACTCGCACGCATGGCAAATGTGCGGGAAATGGGACTGCTGTCGCTATGCCTGGCGCTAGCGGGCTGCGGGATCCGCCAGGCAGAGGCGCCCGAGAAGCGCACTGCGAGCACCAGCACACTGGCCGAACCCGAGCCCGTACCGTGGTGGAAGGTGCGGCGGCCCTGCCCCTTCGGCGCCGGGCTCAAGGGCAGCGCCGGCAAGACCCTGTGGTGCGAAAAGCCGGGCGGCCGAGCGCATGGCCCGCGGACCGAATGGTTCGACAACGGCAAGAAGTCCAAGGAGCTCGACTTCCGCAACGGCACACAAGAAGGCCGCTTCACGATTTATCACGAGAACGGCCAGGTCAAGGAAGAGGGGCGCTACCGGGGCGGTAAGCTCGAAGGCCGGCGCGTCACGTATCACGAGAACGGGCAGCGCGAGAGCCAGTGCGAATTCAGCCGAGGACGCGAGCTCGGCAAGTGCACACGCTGGGACGACGAAGGCCAGAAGTCGCAAGAAGGCGAGTATCGGCTCGGCAAGCCGCACGGGCTCGTAACGCAGTATCATCCGAGCGGGGGCAAGCGCGAAGAGAGCGAGTTCGTGGACGGCGTGCAGCACGGCTCGTACCGGTCCTTCCACGAGGATGGCTCCAAAGAGAGCGTGGGGCGCTACTCGAAGGGCCAGCGCGTCGGCATTTGGGAAACGTTTCGCGAAGACGGCAAGAAGCTCGAAGAAGAGGTGTACGTCGCGGGCCTCAAAGAAGGCAAAATCACACGCTGGCACGACACGGGCTTCCACGAGCTCGAAGGCCAGTACAAGGCCGACAAAAAGCACGGCGTGTGGACGTACTACGAACCCGAGGAAGGGCGGATCGAGCGCCTCGAGACGTTTCGCAACGACGCGCTCATCAGTAAACGAGTGCTCAAGAAACCCGCCAAGCCAACGGCCGCAGGCAAGAAGAAGCCGAAGCCCTGAAAAAGAAAACTCGGCCTTCGTCTACCGCGTACGGACTGTTTGGGGCCCCAAATTCGGGAGTGGGGCCCCGAAGCGATTTATCCGGGCGGGGCGAGGGGCAAAGCCCCTCGCTGAACAGTCACGACGAGCACCCATCTCATCTATGAGATGGGCTCTAGAACGACTTCAAATTCGACAGCAGGCGCTTGCTGACGACGATGCGCTGGATCTGACCGGTGCCTTCGAAGATGTCGTACACCTTGATGTCGCGGAACCACTTCTCGAGCAGCGCGTGGTCGGTCTTCAGCGAGCCGTGTGCGCCGCAAATCTCGATAGCGTCGATGCAGGCGCGGATGGCCGCTTGACCGGCGAGCGCCTTCGACATGCTGGCTTCTTTGGCGTTGGGGACGTGATGATCGGCCATCGCCACGGCTTTCCAGACCAGGATGCGCGAAGCTTCGAGGTTACGGTTCAGGCGGGCGAGCCGCTCCGCGATTGCGGCGTAGCGCGGGATCGGCCGGCCGAGCACGTAGTTCTCTTTGACGAAGTCGCGCGCGTATTCGTAGGCTGCGCGGCCGATGCCGCAGGCCATCGCTGCCACCAGCGGGCGCGTGTTGTCGAAGGTCTTCATGGCGGTCATGAAGCCCTCTTTCGTCTGATACTTCTCTTCTCCGCCGAGCAGGTTATCGACGTGGACGCGGCAGTCTTCGAGCACGAGCTCCGCCGTCTCGTTGGCGCGCAGCCCGAGCTTGTCTTCGATCTTGCCGACGAAGAAGCCCGGCGTGCCCTTCTCGACCACGAAAGCACGCTGGCCGGCCCGGCCCAGGTTCGCATCGACGGTGGCGAAGATCACCACCCACGAGGCGCGCCCGCCGCACGTGATGTAACACTTTCGGCCATTCAGGACATAGTGGTCGCCGTCCTTGCGGCAGCTCGTGCGAATCGCGGCGACGTCGCTACCCGCACCCGGCTCCGTGAGCCCGTAAGCGCCCCAGCGCAATTCCTTGCTCATGTCGCGGAAGATGCTGAAGAACCGCTCGCGCTGCTCCGGAGTGCCGGAGCCGCGCACCGGCGGACCGCCGAGTCCCGGACCCGGTAAGCTCAACATGATCGAAGCATCCGCCCAAGCGAGCTCTTCGGCGCCGACGGCCGCGGTGCGGTTCGTCTGCACCGGCTTGCTCGGATCGCGCTTGGCGCTCGTTCCTTCCTGGAAGTCCTCCATCGGGTTCGAGTCGCCCTTGAGCGACTGACTCATGTTGTAGAACGTGCGCAAGAACTCGGGGTCGATGTCCTTCTTGCGATCCCAACCCAGGCTCTGCGGGCGAATCACGTTCTTGCCGAGGTCTTGAAGGTTTTCCTTCAACATCTTCTGCATCGAGGTGAGCTGAAACTCGTACATGCTGTTCCTCTCAATCCTTGTAGCGTGGCGCTGGCGGGCGGCTCAGGTGAAAACGGCCTGGGTTTCGGGAGTCGGCAGCACGAGTGCCGGGTCCAGCGCCGAGCCGAGCTCGAGCGCAGCGGCGAGTTGATCCATTTGTTCTGCGGTCGCGCCGGTGAGCGCGATCTGCTTCGCGTCGCGCATCATTTTCTCGACGATGACGTCGCGCATGAAGCCTGCGCCGCCATGCAGCTGAACGGCGTCGTCGCCGCAGCGCATACCCACTTCGTGCGCGTGCGCAACGGCCTGCGCCGTCCAGAGCAGCGCCGTCTTTTCGTCCTGGTTCGTATCCCACCCCCAAGCAGCGCGGCGCACGAGCTCGCGCGCGCTCTCCGCGTCGATGTGGCGATCGGCCAGGTTGAAGGCGACGGCCTGGAAATGGCCGATGGGTTTGCCGAACGCTTTGCGGATGTCGCAGTACTCGCGCGCGATGTCGAACGAGGAGCGCGCCAGACCGACCTGTCGCGCCGCAACGAGTAGCGAGTACTTGGCGAAGAAGCGCGTGACGGCGCGCACGATGTCGCCGCCGCCCTGCAGCCGATCGGCTTCGGTGACCTTCGCGCCCTCGAGCGCAATCTCACCGAAGTTGGCGCAGTCGAGGCCCAGGGTTTCGTGGCGCTTGCCGACTTTCAGACCCGGGTTGCCCTTGCGCACCACGAACGCGCCGAAGCCGCCCCAGCCCTTCGCGTTGTCGACCTGGGCGAACACGATGAACGTGTCCGCGAGCTCGGCGTTGCCCACGAAGCTCTTGGCTCCGCTGAGCTCGTAGCCACCGGCGACCTTCTTGGCGATCGTGGCAAAGCCAGCGTAGTCGCGGTTCGGAGCGCGCTCGCTCCAGGCAACGGCGCCGAACGTGGAGTGCGCCTCGGGCGCCTGAAGCGGAGCCAGGAGCTCACGCGCCTGCTCCTCGGAGCCGAGCTCCTGGGCGGCAAGCGTGAACGCCCCGAACCCGGGGAGCCCGTAGGGTGCGGCTGAGTCACCGTAGGCGAGCTCCTCGTTGATCATCGAGGCCGTGAGCAGCCCGAGGCCCTGACCACCGAGGCTTTCTGGAACAGACGCCATGGCGAGGCCGAGCTCGTGCGCTGCCTTGCGCACGTCTTCCGGCACCTGACGTGCTTTCTCGAACTCCCGCGAGCGCGGCGCGAGCGTGGTTTTGGCAAATTCCGCGACCGTGCCGACAATCAGCTGTTGGTCTTCAGTGGGCTCGAACGAAATCATGGATCCTCCGACTGAAAGAGTTGAATCGCGCCCCACCGCGCGGACGCGAGAGCTCTGCAGCGCTGACTGGTACTCTATAGAGCAGCACTCCATACTGCGCAAACAGAACTTTGGCCGCCCGGCCGGTCACTCGCGTTCCATTGCCCGCCGGCTCGCGGCGGCCCGCCCACTCGACCGTTCAGCCTCCCCCAAGCCCTTGCACAGCCCGGAAAACCAGACTACGTTCCACGCCCCCTCAAATGGCACACGCAGTCATCAAAACCGGCGGCAAACAGTACCGGGTCGCCGAAGGCGAGACGATCCAGGTCGAGAAGCTCGCGGGCAATCCAGGCGACAAGATCGAGTTCGGCGACGTTCTCATGCTCGCGGGCGACACGCCGAAGATCGGCAAGCCGCTCGTTTCGGGCGCGAAGGTAGAGGGCGAAATCGTCGCGCAAGGCCGCGGGGAAAAGCTCATCGTCTTCAAGTTTCGCCGCCGCAAGCGTTACCGCCGCAAGGCCGGTCACCGCCAATCGTTCACGGCAGTGCGCATCACCAGCGTGAAGGGCTGAGAGTTAGACATGGCACACAAAAAAGGTGGCGGCTCCACGCGCAACGGCCGCGGTTCCAACGCTCAGTTTCGTGGCGTCAAAGTCTACGCGGGTGAGTCCGTGCGCGCGGGCGGCATTCTCGTGCGCCAGGTCGGCCAAAGCATCGCCCCCGGTCGTAACGTCGGCGTGGGCAAGGACTACACGCTGTTCTCACTGGTAGATGGCACCGTCGCCTACGAGCATGCCACGCGCACCAAGAAACGCGTCTCGGTCTATCCGCCGGAAGCAGCAGCCAAGTAAGCGGTCCTGAAGTACAAGCTCCTCGTCACCGATCTGGACGGAACGCTCCTCGATTCGAGCGGTCGGGTGCACGAGCGTGACCGCGACGCGATTGCACGCCTTTTGAAGAAGGGCATTCCGGTGGCCGTGTGCACCGGACGCATGTACTCGGGCACGCGGGACATCGCGCGCGCCGTCGGCGTGGTCGGGCCCGTGGGCTGCGTGGACGGTGTACACATCGTGAACGCCGCGGACGATCGCGATCTGTTGCTTCGCACGATCGAGCGTCCAGCGGCAGAAACTCTATTTCGTGTGCTCACCGAGCACCGCCCGACGACCTTCGTGTTCTCGGACGACACGTTGTTTCACGACGAAACAGGCAATCCTTATCTGCACTACGTGCAAACCTGGTCACGCCGGGCGCAGCGTTTGGTCGATGCCATTGCGCACTTCGGCAGCAGCACGAATCCGGTCGCCGGGCTCGTTTCGCTCGGCACGGAAGAGCAGATCCAGGGCACTTACGCCACGCTCGTCGCGGAGGCCGGCGAAACGCTGCAATGTGCAACGTTCTCGCTGCGGAGCCCGGGCTTCGAAGGCATGTGGGGCATGGTCGTGCGCGCGGCCGGTGTCAGCAAGGCTACCGCGCTCGAGTGGATGGCCGCTCACTACGGCATCGATGCGAGCGAAGTCGTGGCCGTCGGAGACTGGTTGAACGACATTCCGATGCTCGAACGCGCGGGGCGCTCGTTTGCCATGGCGCAAGCACCGGAACAGGTGAAAGCCGCTGCTACGGATGAGCTAGTAGCCGACGCGACCACGGGTGGGGGCATCGCCGAAGCTGCAGAACGCGCCGGCATGCTTTGAAGTGCGCAAACTCGAGAGCTTCGTTGCTCTCTGACGCAAGAAGTCAGTGAACGGCGTGGCCGTAGGTGGCATGCTAGGCGCGTGTCGCACGGATCACAGCGAGCCGGGACGCGCC
>DATHEN010001391.1:0-6927 GCA_035318565.1 Polyangiaceae bacterium | reverse complement strand
ATCCGGGCGCGCGGGACCAGGTAGAGACGAAGATCGTGACCGCCGGTGACATCGAACACGTGCTCGCCGCCTGCACGCCGCCGTTCAGCGACGGCGCCTCGAGGTACGCGCTCTTGCTACCCCAGCTCGAGCGGGGCATCGCCTATGCTTGCCGATACGTCACCGGTGAACGGCTGCAGCGCTATCGATTCGTGCACGAGCCTCGGTCCCCGCTGCGAGTGCTGGGTGAGTTGACGATGCGTTCCGATTGCATCAACCGGCTGACTTGGTGGCTGGCGTATCACACACGCGCTCCCCGCTACGTCGATCCCATCTTCGATCACGCTTTCTTCATGGACGGCAACGTCCGCACGCATCGTCTGGGTCAGCGATGCGGATTCACGCTGGGTGTGGTGCAGCAGTCGTTCCTGCTGCCCGTGGACCGGGCGTCGGAATTTCTGGATGCAGCCCGGCGCGAGTTCCGCAGCCGTTCGTTCTGGCCTTCACTCGCGGATGCACTCTTCTCGCCGAGTAGTTCAGCCGTGCTGAGCGCCAGCTCGGGTCTCCCCGGCCTGCTCATCACCTTCGGTTTCGAGAGCTCGTCGCGTTCTCGTTTGCACGCAGTGAGAAGCGCCCTCAGAAATCTGTCGGCGCGCTGCGGGGAAATGGGCGGGCGAGTCCAGCTCACGAAGAGTGTTCATGCTTCGGCGGAGGACCTGGCGGGCATGTACGCGCACGCTCTGCCGCGCTTCGGTGCCCTGAAACAGAGACTCGATCCGCAGCGTGTGTTGCGAAACGAATTCCTCGAACGCGTGCTGCCTCAGCTGGCGTGATGCATGGCAGAGCTCGACAACGCCGAAGTCTTGGGCCGTTTCAGGTTGCTTCGTCGGCTGGGCGCCGGCGGCATGGGCGTCGTTTACGAAGCGCTCGATGCCGCGACCGGCGCGAGAGTCGCCTTGAAGACGTTGCACGAAGAGAGCTCTGCGTTTCTGCCGCAGCTGAAGCGCGAATTCCGTGCGGTTCACGGCGTGCAGCACCCGAATCTGGTCGAATTCGGCGAGCTCTTTCAGGCAGGGGATCGCTGGTTTTTCACGATGGAGCTCGTGGAAGGCCGGGACTACATGAGCTGGCTCCGGGGCGACGCGAACGCGCCGCGCCAATGCACGGGCGAGAGCGACGTTCATGCTCCCACTCTGGAGCTCGCAGCCCTCACGACTACGCCCGGCGACGAGCGTCGCGCGCCAGCGTGTCAGCTCGCGCGCGTCGAACAGACGTTGCCGCAGCTCGCCTCTGCGCTCGCTGCGTTGCATCGTGGAGGGCTCGTACACCGGGACGTGAAGCCGTCCAATGTCGTGATCACGCCTCAGGGACGGCTCGTGCTGCTCGACTTCGGGCTCGTCCGCTCGGCGCTGCTGGACGAACATCAATCGTTGCAGCTGGCCGGCACGATTGCCTACATGGCACCGGAACAAGCCGGCGGCGCGCCGGTGACGCCGGCGGCCGATTGTTATGCCGTCGGTGTCATCCTCTACGAGGCGCTGACCGGACGGCCACCATTCGTGGGCACGGCCGCGGACGTGCTGCTGCAGAAACGCGACTCGAACCCCGTGCCGCCGGGCTCGCTCGTACACGGAGTTCCGCGCGCGCTGGAGCAGCTGTGCCTGGAGCTCCTGACTCGAGACGCCGCGCTGAGGCCCAGCGCGGAGCAGATCTTCAGGCAGTTTTCCGCGCTCAGCTTGCCTCGCTCGAGCGCACCCGCGCCTTCCACATCTCATTTCGTGGGACGTGACGAAGAGCTCCTGCAGCTCTCGCTGGCGGTGGACGCCATCAACGAAGGTCAGCCGTCAGCGGTTCTCGTGCACGGAGAGTCAGGCATCGGCAAGACCTGCTTGCTCGTCGAAGCGTGCCGGCGGCTGAAGGCCGCTGGGCCCAGCACGCTGCTGCTGCGCAGTCGCTGCTTCGAGCGTGAAACCGTGAACTACGCCGGCGTCGACATGCTGATCGACGCGCTCGCGGCGCACGTGAAGCAGCTGCCGGCCGAACAAGCGTTCTTCGTCGCTCCACGTTATGCGGACCTGCTTTGTCAGCTCTTTCCGGCGCTCGCTTCGGTGCCGGGGTTCGCCTCCCTCGCGCCGCAGCGCCGAGCCATGTCGAGCCATGAAGCGCGTGCCCGCGCGCACACGGCTTTTCACGAGCTGTTCGCGCGCCTTGCGGTCAAGTATCAGGTGGTGCTGGTCATCGACGACGCTCAGTGGCTCACGGAAGCGAGTCGCATGCTGCTGTCGTCACTGTTTTCGGCGGAGGACCGCGTTCCGCTCTTACTCTTGCTGTCCGCGCGCCCAGCCGCAGTGAGTTCGCTGCGCAGCTGGCTGGACGAGCTCGCGTGCGTGCGGGGAGAGCTCGCTCTCGGCCCGCTGGCAACCCTCGAGAGCATTGCGCTGCTGCGACAATACGAGCTGCCCGCCAACGCGGACGCGCTGGCTGCCATGGCCGTTGACGGCGCGGGTCATCCTCTCTTCTTGCACGAGCTCGCTAGCGCCGCTGGTGAGCGAAGCGGAGGGGATTTCGCCCAGCTGGACGACTGCCTGCGGAGCCGAGCCGGGCAGCTTTCGCCGCACCACGGCGATGTGCTGAAGCTCGTGTGTGCGGGAGCACGACCCATTGCAAGTCGTATCATCGGCAGAGCGGCCGAGCTCGGAGTCGCGGGGCTCGACACGATCTTGCGCGACCTGAAGCAGCAGCGCTTCCTCGTCGCGGAAACACTGGGCTCGCAGACGCTGCTGCAGCCCGCGCACGACCGCGTTCGACAGGCGCTGCTCGAGGAGATCTCTGCGGACGCTCACGTAGAGCTTCAGCGGCGGCTCGCGCTGGCGATGGAGCAGCACGACCCGGAAGACGTCGACGCGCTGGCCGTTCAGTGGAGCTCGGCTGGCGATCGCGAACGAGCGGCGATTTTTGCGCGGCAGGCAGCCGAGAAAGCCATGAAAATGCTGGCCTTCGAGCGTGCGGTGGAGCTCTGTCAGATGGCCCTGAAGAGCGCGCAGCTCTCCGCAAGCGAGCGCGGCAGCAGCTTCGTCGTGCTGGGGGACGCGCTCGCCAATCTCGGTCGGAGTGCGGCCGCGGCGGCAGCGTACCTGGAGGCGACGCATCACTGCTCTGCGCTCCAGGTCGACGAGCTGGTGCTGCGAGGAGCCGATCAGTTGATCCGCTCCGGTCGAATCGACGACGGCAAGCGTCTGCTCGAGCGCGTCCTCGAGCGCTTGGGAATCGAGTTGCCCACGACACAGCAGAGCGCGATTCGCTCACTCGTGCTCGGGCGTATGGCTTTGAAGCTGCAAGGGTCGAAGCCGCGAAAGCTCACGGACGAAGAGCGCGCGCGGCTCTTGCGCTGCGTTGACGCGTGCTGGTCGATTGGCGACTTGCTGGGGCTGGTGGATCCCATCAAGAGCTCGGATCTTCACACGCGCGGCTTGCGCTTCGCGCTCCAGGCCGCTGAGCCGTTGCGTTTGGCGCGCTCTCTTGCCAGCGATGCCTGGTTCGTTGCCTCGTCCGGAAAGGGAGCGAAACGGGGCGCGCTCGAGCGCCTGCGCCAGGCGGAGAGTCTGGTGCGGAATACGTCGTCTCCGCAGATTGAAGGCTGGATCACGCTGTGTCGAGGGGTCGTCAGCCTGCAGTTCGGCGAGTTCGAAGAGGCTCAGGGCGCGCTCGACAGCGCCGAAGACACGTTCGAGCATCGTTGTCAGGGAGCGTTCTTCGAAGCCAGCTACGCGCGCGAGTTCGGCGCCTGGACTCTTGCCTATCGGGGTGAGCTCGAAGCTCTGCTGCAGCGTCTTCCGAAGGCCTTGGAGCTGGCCAGCGTGTCCGACAACAGGCTCGCGGTCCTGAGGCTTCGCTGTGGCCCGAGCCACGTGGCCTTGCTTGCCAGGGACGAACCACAGCAGCTGATCGCCGCGTGTTCCGAGGGAACGGCCGGGTTATCGCAGGAGACGTATCCGTTCGTGCACCTGTGTACGCTGTTCGCGCGATCGCACGCCGGCGTCTATCTCGGCCGGGCCAGCGACGCCTTCGAGGCACTCGAAGCAGAGCTTTTGCCCATCCAGCGCGCGCAGCTCCAGCGTAACCCGTTTTTCCGAATCGATCTGGCGGGGCTTCGTGCGCGCACGGCGCTCGCCGCCATGGCCGAGCGCGCGGCCGGCGAAGGGACGCGCCTCGTCGAGACAGCGAGGAGGAGCGCCCGCGAGCTGCGTGGCGAAGGCGTGGCCTGGGCAGCTGCTCTGGCCGGCGGCATCGAGGCGAGCCTTCAGCTGCTCTCGCTCGGCGACCCGCGAGAAGCCACGATGGGCCTGAACCGAGCCGCCGCGCAGCTGGCCGCCTCCGGGCTCGGATTGTACGCGAACGCGCTCCGACATCAGGCGCTGAGGTGCTCCCCACCACGGGAGCAGAGCAAGGCAACGCGTTCGGGGTGCTGGGACGATCGCGCGATCGTCGTGCGCCCGGATCGGTTGGCCCAGACCTTCGCGCCCCTGCCGGTGGCTTGGGCAAGTTGCACGAGTTGAGCAGATTGCACTGCGCAGTCTGCACTCGAGCTCGCGCCTCGCCGCTGCTGACGAGGAGCTCGAGCGCGGCATGGCTGGTGCTTGAAGACGCCCTCGCACCCACATCCACGGACGCTTCATGCACGCCTTCGGACCCAAGCGGGACTACAGCGAATTCTGGGCCGAGCTCGAGCTGAACGCGACCAAAGACCAGGATATCGCCAGGCTGAAGGCGGAAGTCGAGCGGGCCATCGCGGCCGGCGCCGTGGAGAGGCGGGCGGGCGAGCGCCAGCCCGAACAAGTGTTCTTGCGTGCGTTGCGGGATGGCCAATGCGCGGCTCGCGGGGGCATCGTGTTCAGGGTTTTCTGGTGGGGGTTCCACCTGGAAATCCCATCGCCAGATCTGAATGCGCTGCCTCGCGACCTGTCGCAAATCGTTGGTACGCTGGAGGCGATTGCGGCATCGGCTCCCGCGCTGGCTCCCCACCTGCTAGCGGCGGTCGGTTTCATGAGCGTTCATTGCTCGCTCTTGAAACGTATCGATGACGGAAGAGGCGTCTACGTGGGCATGCTCTGGAACGCGCCCGGTTCGTTCGTACCCACGCCGGTGCGATGATCCGTGGCGCGCTCCTTGCTGGAGCGAGCGGCATGGTGAGGATGATGTGGCGCACTCTCTCGGCGAGTGCCGTGTTTACTTTCGCCTTCATGCTGGCGACGCCGGCGCGCGCTCAGGAGTGCGTACCGCAATGCCGCTCTGGATTTTTGTGCGTGCAGGGTCAATGCATCTCGGCGTGCAATCCACCCTGCGCTTCGCACGACCAGTGCACGCCGAACGGAGAATGCATTGCGCCTGGGCCCGCCGCGCAGTCGTCGTTGCCTCCACAGGCCGCCGCTCCGGCTCCTCCGCCGGCTTATCCGGCCAACATGGGGTATCCCGGCGCTGCCAACGCCGGCACGCCGAATCCGCAACCGACGGCACAGCCGGCCTATGCGCCGCTGCCCGGTCCAACGCCACCGCCAGCAGAGCACGGCAAGCCGCGCGGCAAGCAGCCCTTCACGCACGATGGCTTTTATCTGCAGCTCGGACTTGGGGCGGGCTGGGTTTCTGGAACGGCAGAGAGCAAGGGAGCAGGGGGGATCGAGCTGAACGTCAGCGGTGTCGGGCAGCTCGGGCACGTCGCGATGGGCACGACAGTCGCGCCCGGGCTCGTGATCGGAGGCGGCATTTTCGGCGTCAACCTGTTCGCGCCCAAATACGAATACGGCCCGAAGGGCCAGCAGAACTTCAACCAGATCGAGGAAGACGCAGACTTCAGCTCGGCGACGATGCTCGGGCCGCTCATCGCGTACTATTTCCACCCGGAGCGAGGCGCGTACGTGGTCGGTGCGCCTGCGTATGGCATCGTCTCGGCGGGCGCATCCGAGCGAGACACCATTCCCGAAAATTCGGGCGGTGGGTTCGGGCTCATGCTTGGCGCCGGTTACGACTTCTGGGTCGGTGAACAATGGAGTGTCGGTGCGCTGGGGCGCTTCCAGTACTTCAGCGCCGAGCTCGAGGATGACGACGGGCGCAAGGCTGACTTCTCGGCGCTCGTGCCCGGACTGCTCATCACCGCCACCTATCACTGACTCGCGTCCGCTCGCACGGAACGCGCTGCGTCGTTCGCTGCCTCATAGGAAAAGAAGGAAACGCCAATGCGCATTCGATACGCCGCCACGCTGATGATTTCGTTCACGCTCACGTTCCCAGGCTGCAGTTCGGACGATGCGCCGGGGCAGCTCGCCTGCCGGCAGAAGCCGGACGCGGATCACGACGACTGTGAGGACCGCACGGACATGCGAACGCGCAAGATGGATTGTGATGGCGATGAACAGATCAACGCGGCGATGCGGGCAGGTTGCGTGAGGGAGAACGACGATCCGGAGAGCAACGACATGTGCTGTCCGACCAGCGTCTCGGGGACGCCGGATTGAGCGCCCGAGCGTAAGCCGGCGTCAGGCATCCGAGTTACGCCTTTGCCGAGAGCTTCCCGTCAGGCTTCGAGCGGCCTGGGGGCGTGAAAGGAGCGCAGCTCGGGGTCCACGATCAGGCACACCTCGCCCTTCATGCCGTCCGGATCCTCGAACCACAAGGCGTGCATGGCACCGAGATCTTCGACCAGGCCGCTGCTGGCGCCGCGCGCCATGAGCCGCTCGCGAATGATGGCGAAGGCGGCCTGGGAAGGTGCTCCCAGCGCGAGATGATCGAGGTGCCCGCGCGCGAACATCTCGGGCAGCGCCGAGCCGTGTGCGTTGCCGGCCAGCGCCGCAGGGTGAAGCCAGGAGCTCGGACCCGAGCGCAAGATGGCGTGACTGAACGCAGGCGTAGTTTCGCGGAACAACACGTCCATCTCGAAAACGCCGCTGTAAAAGT
>DATHEN010001390.1:0-3520 GCA_035318565.1 Polyangiaceae bacterium | reverse complement strand
CCGGCGCCGGCAACGGTCGTGTGCCTGAAAGGCGTGCCCACGTTCGATGCGGGCATCGAGGCCGAGCTGGTCACTCCCACCGGCGCGGCGATCGTGGCCACGGTGGCGCAAGCCTTCGTGCCCTGGCCGAGCTTTAGCGCCGAGCGCAGCGGCTGGGGCCGCGGAACCCGAGAGCTTCCTGACCGGCCGAATGCCCTGCGCGCCATCCTGGGTTGCCCGAGCTCGAACGAGCTTGCCGTACAGGGGACCCACGTGGTGCTCGAAACCAACGTGGACGACATGTCCGGTGAGCTGGCAGCCCACGCCATTCGCGAGCTCATCGGCGCCGGCGCGCTGGATGCGTGGGCGAGCCCGATCACCATGAAAAAGGGGCGCCCCGCGCTGACGCTCTCGGTCCTGGTGGAGCGCGCGCAGGCCACGGAGCTCTCCGAAGTGCTGTTGCGCGAAACGAGCAGTATTGGTGTGCGCTACTACGCCGTGGATCGTTTCGAGCGGCAGCGCCGAATCCTGCAAGTCCAGACGCGCTTTGGCGTCATCCCCGTCAAGGTCAGCGAGGGCAGCAACGCGCCCGCGCAGATCAAGCCCGAGTTCGATGCCTGCGCGGAGGCCGCACGGGCAGCCGGAGTGCCGGTTCGCGAAGTGCTCATGGAAGTGACGCGAAGCGCTGTCGAGCAAGTCCGCGGCCTTCCGGAGTGACGTCCGTCCTAGTCTGGTCTCTCCAGCTGCAATCCGGCGGCTTCCCAGCCGAGCACGCCGCCCTCGATGAACGCCACGGGGACACCCTGTTCGGCGAGCTTCGCCGCCAGGTCCTTCGTCTTGTCTCCGGAGCGGCAGTAGACCACGGGCTGCGCGGGCAGCATGTGCAGCTCGGCTAGGCGCGACTCAATCTCTTCGAAGGGCATGTTGATGGCGCCGGGCAGGTGCGCGCGCCCGAAGACCGCGGCTTCTCGCGTATCGACCAGGCTGATCCGATTTTGCCGGAGCAGCTGATTGACCTCTTCCGGTTTGAGTGCACCAGCGGCGCGCGGCAAGAACGGATCGACGAGCTCGCGAAGCTGCGCGCGCTTCAGCGCGCCGACGCGGCCACCCACGGGGCGACCCTGATTGAACACGACGAAGGTCGGCACCGACTGCACACCGAGCTCTCGCGCGAGCAGGGGCGAGCGATCGATGTCCACCGTGACGATGCGCGCCTTGCCCTCGAGCTCACGTGCGAGCGCTTCGAGCTCGGGCGCCACGAGCTTGCAGGGCCCGCACCATTCGGCACCAAACTCGACGAGTACGGGTAGCTCGCTCAGCAAGATCTCCCGCTCGAAATTCTGCTCGTTGACGACCCCTAAGGCCATGACGCTCCTTTTATCCAGACAGACTGCTACTCGTCTATAGGGCTTGATACGCGGCGCGCCAGGCTGGTGGCGTCCGGCCCGCTCGGCCTCTCGGGGCTCGGAGTCAGCGCAGGACCAGGTAGCCCGTTACTGCTACTAGCAGCATCGCTCCCAGGACCATCATGCCGACCAGGGACGGCGAGAGGCCGGTCGTCGGGATCTGCACCGGATCGTCGTCGGCCGTGTAGCTCGGGCCGGGGCCGCCCCGCATGACCAGCGGCGCGGAGTTACTGGCCTGCTGGAGCTCCAGGAGCGGGTTGGTCATGCCCACCATGGTGTGACCTACCTTCAGCTTGCGGGATTCGCGACGCGCTTCCTCGCTGGGCGGTGCCGTATGAAACTCGTGTGCGCTGATGCGCAGCGAGCGCGTCGGTTCGAGCGGCGGAGCCTCCGGGAGCGCGTACTTTCTGTACTTCAGCGACTCGTCGGAGTCGCGCAGCTCGGGCAGGGCGTCTCCGATGAAGTGCGCGACGATGACCGTGATGTTGTCGTGGCCGCCCGCCAAGTTCGCACGCTCGGTGAGGACCTTGCACGCCTCGAGCGGATCGCGCACGCCGACCAGCACTTCGCGAATTTCTTCAGCGCGAATCATGCCGGACAAACCGTCGGAGCAGAGCAGCAACGTATCTCCGCGCTTCAGGTCCACGTACGTGAGATCGACCTGCACCGTTTCCGCGGTACCGAGCGCCTGCAGGATGATGTTGTTGTGCTCGAATGTTTCCGCTTCTTCTTCGGTGAGCTGCCCGGCTTCGATCAGTTGGTTGACGAGCGATTGGTCGCGGCTCACCTGCACGAGTTGCCCGCCGCGTAGGATGTAAGCGCGGCTGTCGCCCACCTGGGCGACGAACAGGCGTTCGTCGAGCAGCGCGGCGATGGTCGCGGTCGTGCCCATTCCACGCCGGGTGCGGTCGGCGCGCGCGTCGTTGAAAATGCGGGCCCCGGCCTCTTCCACGGCAAATACGAGGCGCCTCGCCAGGTCATCGTGGTCCTGGGGAATGTCCCCTTCCGCGAGCTTTTCGTAAATGATGTCGACCGCGAGCTGGCTCGCGACCTCGCCCGCCGCCGCGCCTCCCATACCGTCACACACGCCGAGTACGGTGCCCCGCAAACCGACGGCTTGCTGGCGGTCTTCTTCCATCAGGCTGCGGCTGCGCTTACTCAGATCCGCGACGAGGAAGTTGTCCTCGTTGTGCTCGCGGATCTGGCCCACGTCGGTGCGGCCGAACACGTGAATGCGGATTTCTCCCACTCCAGATGCTCTGCCGGCGGCGTAGTCTGCGTCGCTCATTTAGCTCTGCCCGCCGGGATCTACGTCGAGCCGAAACAGGTGTTGACCGATTCGTACGTGGTCGCCGCTTTCGAGCTCGATTTCACCACGAATGGCCAGATAAGTGCCGTTCGAAGACCCGAGATCCCGAAGCGTGAAGCGTCCATCTCGCGCGTCGCGCGTGATGGCGACGTGCCGGCGGCTCATGAACGGATCGCTCGTGAACACGATGTCCCCGGACTCGCGGCCGATTATGGTTTCTTCCCGGGTCAGATAGAACACGTCTCGCGTCACGCCCTCGACCGTTCGCTGACACAAACGCGCAAAACGTGGGGCTGCGGGCGAGCCGAACACGTGCGCCCCTCGCTCAGCTGCCGGGCCGAGCCCTTTCTCCGCGTCGCTCACGACCTCGAACCTTAACACCTCGAGGCCGATCAAGACCAAGTCGGCGTGTTCGAGCTTCATGGGGCGCCGGAGCCGCACGTAGACGCCGTTCACGGACCCCAGGTCCCGTACGAAAAAGCTCGCATTTTTTCGACTGACTCGCGCGTGGCGCGGGGACACGTATGGGTCGTTGGGCAGGAGAATATTGCCCTCTTCTCTGCCGACGTCCGTCTGTTCGCCCGAGAGCACGTACTCACGGCCCGGGGTCCCATCCTGTGCGATGACGATCAGGCGTGCCGAGCTCAGGGGGGCTGCGGGGGACGAAACCTCCGCGAATGCCCGTTCGCGAGCACGCTCGTCCCACACGGGGCGCGCTGCCACGGCGTCGACGGGCGCGCGAACGGCGGCGTTTCGTGGCCGGCCTGCTGCCGCGGGATCCATCCGTGCCCCGCAGAACTGGCAGTAGGCCATATCCGGGGAGTTC
>DATHEN010001389.1:0-14323 GCA_035318565.1 Polyangiaceae bacterium | reverse complement strand
CATGCCCTGCCAGTTGCGATACGAGCACGCGGCTCCCGATGCACTGCGACTGCAACCAGCTGGTGCGAGCACGAGGGCCCCCACTGCCCAAAACGCGACCTGAAAGTATTGCGCCAAGCGAAAGGACCCCATGAACAAGCTTATAATGCCGCCTACGCGGGCTCGCTACGACTCGCGGGCAAACCGCCGAATCCGGGGAAATACGCGCTCGAGTCAGTAAAGAAAGCCGGCCAGCGCGTAGAACGTGCTGTTCTTGTTGTACTCGTAGGGAGCGCCAGCAGGCAGGCCGTCGCGGTCCATGATCAGACTCAAGCCGCGCTCGTAGCTCGCGTCCACGGTGAGCGCGCCGATGGGCAAGGCGATGTCCACACCGAGCCCGCCCATGACGCCGAAGTCGAAGGTCTCGATCAGATGAGTGCGAGCGTCTCCCCGAACACTCGCCGAGAGCAACACGCTCCCTACCGGACCTGCGAACAGGCGTGGGGTGACGGGGCCCAGCGGTAGCGTCCCCTGCACGAGGAGCGGCAGCGAGAGATACTGCAGCAGCAGGCGCTCGTCCGAAGTGGAGATACCAGAACCTTTCTGCGCGTAGAGCAGATCGGCCTCCAGCGACAAGTAGCGCAGCAGCTCGAGCCGCCCGGTAGCGCCAATCGCGAAACCCGGCGCGAACTCCGCCACACCCGTATTGTTACCGCGCAATCTACCCGCGGTGAGCCCCAGCTTGCCGCCGTAGTGCAGCTCTTGTGCCTGGGCGCTCCGGGGCGCTCCGAATAGGAACGGCAGCAGCGCAAAGGGCAGCGCGCGACGCCGAGCGCGATGGCGCGGCAAACGCCGCACGGCGAGAAACCCCAAGAGCAGCAGACTGGCCAGAGCCGTGTGCTCCGCGCCGCCTTTGACCGCGCCGACCGTACACGACACGCCGGGGTCGACTTCGCTCTTGATGTAAACCGCCTTGCCTTCCGTAACGACCTTGTCCGGGTTCACGAGCGCGGCTTCGGGCGCAATCCGGTAGAGCTTGCCCTCCTCACCGCTGGTCAAGACGTAGATCGCGCCGTCGTGGGCCAGCGCCACGTCCACCACTCCGTAGTCTTTCAGGTGACTGCGCTGATCGCCCGCGCGCTGCTCGTGCGCACCGCCCGGAATCACGAACAGTGGGCCGTGATACTCGACCTTTCCTGCGCCCCGGGGCGTGAAGTGATCGACCCGACCGCTGTGCCAGCCGCCGTACAACACCTGTCCCTCGAGCTCGGGGATGAGCGTGCCGGCATACACTTCGATACCGGTCGGCCCGATGCGATCCAAAAACTCGAAAGCCGGCTCGATGTACTTACCGCGCGGCCCGCAATCTTCCAGGAGCGGCCGGCCGTCGCAGTAGCCGGACACGTTGGGAAAGCCGTAGTTGCCTCCCGCGCGCATGTAGTTCAGCTCGTCGTGATAGCTGCCGCCGTTTTCTGCGCCCCACAGCCCACCATCTGCGGCGATGGCAAAGTCGAACGTGTTCCGGAGACCGTAGACGTAGATGGGATTGTCGACACCGAAGGGATTGTCGGCCGGAATCGAGAGATCCTCGTTGTAACGCAGGATGCTTCCGAACGGATGTGAGAGGTCCTGTGCGAGCTCGGGGTTATCGAGATCGCTCAGCGCCAGGTACAACTTGCCGTCCGCAAAACGGAGATTGCCTCCGTAGTGACGGTCGGTCTCGGGATCGCTCGGAAGGCGGAGCCAAGGGTCGGCAAGAATTTCCGCGCGCTCGCCCGTGAGCCGCAATTTGCTGACGAAGAAACTCGAGAGGTCGCGCGCGGGCGTGTACGTGACGACGAACTCGCCGCTGTCCGCGAACGAAGGCAAGAGCGCTATGCCGAGTAGCCCAGACTCGTTCTTCAGCACCGGCTCGACTCGCGCGACCGGCTCGCTGACCAACGCACCGGCGCGCACCTGACGGATCGCGCCCGCTTTCTCGTTGATCAGTAGATCACCGTTCGGCAACACCGCGATGGCAATCGGCCACGTCAGCCCGCTACCGATGTACTCCTCCGCCTTCAAGCCCGCCGGCAGCGCCTGAACGGTGCTGCTGAGGAAGAGCGCGCTCAGAAAGGCACGACGGGTTAGCTTGGGAATCGAACGCCGCTTCGGTTCTGGCATCGAAAAGAGCGCATAGGCGACTCCCTGCGTGAACGCAACTGGGGCGGAAGTGGGCTCGCCGACCAGACTCAGAGCTGCAGTTTGGCGTGTTGCTTGTCGCTGGTGGGTTTCGCCGGCTCGCCGCGTAGAACCGCCCTCGCGCCTTCGATCAGGTACGAAAGCCCTTTGGCGCCGTGCTGGTCCCAGTACTCCGCCTCGCTGGCCACGAGCCGCAAGAGCACGAGCTTGGGATCATCCTTGCCGTTCGGAAACCAGGCCTTCCAAATCGGCTTCCACATCTGCTCGATGCGCTTGCGATCGCGCACGATCTCCCCGCGGCCCGACACGCTGAGAAAACGACTCGATGCTTGCATGCTCGCGCAGACTTGGTTCTCGCCGAGCATTTCGTCGACCTTTGCCGAATCGATCTCGGCTGCAAACCACAAATCCCCGTTCGCTTCTTTACCGGCGATCGCCATGGGGCGCGCGCGGAGCGTGCCGTCTTGAGCGCGCGTGACGAGCATGGCGGTATGGAAGTGCGCCAAAATTTCGTCGAATTCTTGTTTGCGATCCGTCATTGTACGATTCTCCTTGGGCTTTGAACTCGGTGACTTCGTGACCTCCAATTTCGGTAAGGCTCGGCCCAGGGGCGTCAACCCGAGCGCGCGGGAGAGAGCGCGTTCGTGGAAATATCGGCTCTTCGGCTGCGTGGCATTGTTCCACGCCGTGGCACTAGGCGCCGGCTGTCAACGTGAATGCGAAACGACTCCACCCGCATATCCACGCGCGCCGAGCAGCGAAGAACCCATGGCGTACGTTCCAGCACCGGACGCCGAGCGCCGAGTGCTCGAGGGCCGTGCCAGTTACTACAGCGATTCCCTCGCCGGCAATCTCACCGCCAACGGCGAACGCTACGATCCGCGCGCCATGACTGCCGCACACCGCTCGCTCGCCTTCGGTACTCACGTTCGCGTAACGCGCACCGACACGCAGCGTTCGGTCGTAGTTCGGATCAACGATCGCGGGCCCTTCGGAGAAAAGCGTCGCATCATCGATCTATCGCGGGCGGCCGCCACGGAGCTCGGTATGCTGCGCGCGGGCGTGGTGGACGTAGAAGTCGAAGTGCTGGAGCCGGTAGCGGCCCATTGAGGCGACGGCGCGGCGCGTAACAGCCGGCAGTCGCTCGATTCATCGCAACTCGTTGACGGCGGGGCGGCGTCACGCCAGCGTGTTTTCGCACCATGCAATCCGGGCTGGAGGCAACACTGCGCGCGCGCTCGGCACACACCCCAGTGCTCGATGTGCTCGAAACACTGGTCCGGGCCGCACCAGGTAATTTGAAAGAATTGCTGGCCAACCTTCCCGGCGCGCGGCGCGAGGGCTTGCTCGCTGCCCAAGCGCGAGCCGGCTTCTCGCGCGGGCACCTGCTCGACATCGTGCTGTACTCGCCGCTCTTCGTCGATCTGGACGAAGAGCGCGGCAACACGCTCGCCGAGAAGCTCGTTGCTCGCTTGCTCGGCGAGCGCATCTTGGACAGCTGGGTCGGTCAAGTCACGGCCGTCGCCACGCCCGCGCGCTCGTCGCTGCGCGTGCTCAACAGCGCAGAGAGCGGGCACGAGACGTTCCCGATCGCGGAGCTGGCACAGACTGTACGCGCGGCGATCCGCGGCCTGTACACCGGCTTACCGGAACCTTGCTGGAACGACCCGAGCGCCGAGAAATGGACGCTCTTCGAGCTGACACCCGAGCCCGCTTCCGACTACGCCGCACAGGACGACTTGGTGCTGGCGACGACCACGCGCCCGGAAATGTTGAAGTGCTTCCTGCGAGGAGAACGCTTTTGCTCGGAGCGCTTTTCCCGACACGACGAGCTGTTCTGCTACGTCAAGTACAAGAGCCGGGTTCGTTCGCACGACAAGCGCCTGGCAGAGCGCAGCCGGCTCGAAGACGCGTTCAGCGGCGAGCTCGCTCGGCAGAAGCTCGGTGCAGTAGTCGGCAATGGCTTCGGCGTGCGCTACTCGTACATCGATCTTGCGCTCGGCCAGGCCGCGTCCGCCCTGGAGTGTGTTCGACAAATCGCGAACCGCAAAAAACTCGCCAGCGACAGCTGGGTGCTCTTCTGCGACACGGAGCTCGAGAATCAGTGGCTTCCGCTCGGCCGCATGAAACGAGAGCCGTACGGTCTGGCGCGCTCAGAGCAGTCGGTCCAGTAGCTCGGCCAGCGCGCGGAGCTTTGCGTCGTGCTCGACCCGCGCCAGCGCGAGCCGCGCCTTCTGAATGGTCGGCTCCACGAAGCGCAGGAAATTTGGATTGTTCTTGACGCGATCGAAGTAGACGAAGCGCCCCGCGTCCTTGAGCTTGCGTTGAATGGTCACGACGTCGAACTCGCGACCGAGCGCCTGCCGGTGCTCGGCGTCCAGACCGAGCTCGTGCGCGTACTCATCGAGGCGCTCCTCGATGAACGGCCGCTCGAACACCTGATAGCTGTCGTTCAAGAGCGCCACGAGATCGTAGACACGGGGGCCGAGCAATGCGTCTTGAAAGTCGATCCAGACGAGCTCGGGCTCGCCGTTCACTTCGCGCACCATCAAGTTCCGGCTCTGGTAGTCGCGGTGCACGAAGCCGCGCGGCCAGCTCGCCACCAGGCGCGCGATGTGACTCGACGCTTCATCGAAGGTGCGCCGGTCTCGGTCGCTCAAGCGAATGTCACGCGCTTCGAGCCCCCACTCGCGGAAGTGGTCCATCTCCCAGGCGAGCAAGTCTTCGTCCAGGGCGCGGCTCGCGATGATGGAGCGGCGCGGCAGATCCGCGAGCGCTCGCTGAGCGCGTGCCAGATCACGCACCGCAGAGCGGTAGAGCTTCACGCGTGCCGCCGGGTACTGCGAGAGGTACTGCGCCAGCGTATCGTCCCCCAAGTCTTCGAGCAGAACGAAGCCGTCCTCACAGGCTTCCGCCAGCACGAACGGCACGCGAATTCCCCGCTCCTGGAGCAAATCACGGACTTCCAGGAACGACCAACGGCGGCCCGCTTCGTCGTTCTTGACGATCTCGTCCGAGCGCGTCGCGTCCGGTACGTACATGGCCACGGCACTGCGGTCCGGCTCGAGCGTGACCCGATAGAACCGGCGTGACGAACCACCGCCGGGCATTTCCACGATAGGTGGCGACTCGCTCTGGCCCGTCAACCGGCGTACGCATTCTTCCAGGCGCTCGAGGGGGACATTGGCCGCCATACGAGCCGATACTTACGAACAAGTCCGCGCAAAAGCAAAGGGCGTCACTCAAAATTCGACCGCGCCGTCGCTGGCCCCGATCCGGCCAGTGAGCGTGCCCGGCGGCCTCCCGAAGTTCGCGGCGAGCGAGCTTCTGCGCTAAGCGGCGCAGATGGCACTCGAGCCGCTCGGTCCCGGCTGGTCGGCGCGCGTCGAGCGCGTGCTCTCGGAGCTCGGTCGTGACGAGGTGGGCACGGCTGCGGTCGAGCGCCTGTGCGCGCTGCTCGATCTGGTGGTGACGTGGAACGCGCGCATGGATCTCACCGCTGCGCGCAGCGCCGACGAGCTGGTCGAGTTGTTCCTCGCGGATGCGGCAGTGATCGCGCAGGCGCGTTCTACTTCACTGGTACTGGATGAAACCTGGATCGACGTGGGCAGCGGCGCAGGCGCCCCGGCGTTGCCGCTCGCGATTTTGCTTCCACACTTGGACTTGACCTTGATCGAACCGCGCCAGCGCCGGGTGGCCTTTCTTCGCAGTGCGATCGGGCAACTCCAGTGCGCACGCGTGCGGGTCGAACGCGCGCGCAGCGAAGACCTCGAGGGGCGAAACCACGCGGTGGCCGTATCTCGTGCCACGCTGCCACCCGAGCTCTGGCTGGCCGAAGGCGCCCGACTGGCGCAGCGCGCCGTCTGGGTTCTGATCGCGAAAGCCGACGCGCCGCATTTGCCAGATTGGCAAGTCGTCGAGGAGCGCCGCTACCGCTGGCCGTTCTCCGGAGCCGAGCGCAGGGCTCTGTGCTTCATGCCCGTTCCCGGGTAGGTCGCGGCCCCGTCACATGTAGTCAACAGGGAGCTCGGTGTAAGCCGCTCCAGGTGTTCAGCGTGGGGAAGAGATCTTTTCAAAGCCCCGGGACTTGCTCCAGAATGCCGAGCGGGAAACTGGCGGCCCTCACCAGCGTACAACCTCGGAGCGGTGCCGTGCGCCGCAGCCCATCAACCGGTCCTTTGCGGTCCTTGCGGCGGAATTGAATCGAGGGCACCTCCGGCTCGTCCAACTCCGAAGCATCGCGGCAAACGCCAGCCTCTCAGGAAAAAAGCATGCGTCCAATTCTCGTTCTTACCGTGGCTGCCCTGCTCAGCGTCCCCTTCGCCGCGGACGCGAAGCTCACACGCGTGGGCGCGCCGTCGATCCAGTTTTTGGCAGTCGGCCCCGCGGGCATGAAGATCAACGGCACGTCCAGCGAGCTGTCCGCCGACGAATCGGAGGGCAAGCTGACGGTGACGGTCCCGCTCACGAACCTCAAGACCGGCATCGGCCTGCGCGACAATCACTTGCGCGGCTACTTGAACACCAAGCAACACCCGAACGCGAAGCTGGTGGTGGAACGCAGCAAGCTCAAGCTGCCGGAAGACGGCAAGACCACGGACGGCAGCGCCACCGGCGATTTCACGTTGAACGGCCAAACCAAGCCGCTCAAATTTCGCTATCGCGCCAAGCGCACCGGCAGCGACTTCCACGTGCAGGGCATGGCGGACGTGAACATCGAACACTACGGTATCGAACAGCCGTGTTACCTTGGCGTGTGCGTGGAGCCGACCATCAAGCTCAAGGTCGCGTTCAAGCTGCGCGACAAGTGAGAGATTGACGTAGCCGCGAACCTGCGCGAAAACCGAGCTCGATGCTGCGAGCCTGGGCCTTAGCGCAACTTCGCCAGATCGTTCCGACTACTCGTAGCGCCGTGCTAGCGGGGCATCCGACCCGCGCATCGACATCCGGCATTGCGCCTGTCGTGCGGATGACTGCTCTGGCAGCTACGCTGCTCGCGGTGTGGCTGTGGCCGAGCCGAGCCGAAGCCTACACGTGGATGATTCGCCACGGCTACGGCGGCTGCACCACCTGTCACGCCGATCCCTCGGGCAGCGAAACGCTGACGGCGTACGGTCGCATCCAGGGCGATCTGCTGTTGCGCATGCGCTACGGCAAGGACACCGTCTCCGCCGCAGCCAGCGAAACCCAGAGCAGCGATTTCGACTCGTTCGATTCCTTCGACGCACCCGCGGGCGAGGAGCGCGCGAAGGAACCCGCGCCCGCCGCGGCCGCACCCGAAACGAGCGAAGGTGCGAGCCCGACCGCGGGGTTTCTCTGGGGCCTGTTCGAGCTTCCCGACTGGCTGTTGTTGGGCGGCGCTTATCGCCACCTCACGGTGATCGAGCCCGAGAGCGAGGACAAGCTCGCCACGTTCCCGATGCAGGCGGACCTGTACGGGCAACTGCAGCTCGGCCCCGTACGCGTAGCGGGCGATATCGGCGTCATCAAGGTCGAGCCGAGCTCGCCTCACGGGCGCGCGGCGCAAATCACTACCAACCAAGGCGACGAGATGAACCTCATCTCGCGCACGCATTGGCTCGGTGTAGACATCACGCCGGACGTCCTGGTGCGTGCAGGCCGCATCAACTTACCTTTCGGCGTGCGCATCCCGGAGCACGTGATGTGGGTGCGCGAAGCCACGCGTACGGACCGTGAGTCCGACCAGCAGCACGGCGTATCACTGGCTTTTCAGGGTGATTGGTTGCGCGGCGAGATCATGGGCATCGCCGGCAACTATCAAATCAACCCGGATCGCTTCCGCGAGCGCGGCTACAGCTTGTACCTCGAAGCCCTCGCCAGCAATTGGGCGGCGCTCGGCGTCTCGAGTCTCGTGACGCGCGCCGACGAAGATCGCCTGCTACTCGATGGCCAGGGCATGACTCGCCAGGCCCACGGCGCATTCGCGCGCCTGGCACCGCTACCGAAGCTCGCGCTGCTGCTGGAAGCGGACGGACTGCTGCGCTCCCGCAACACGGCCGGCTACGCGGCGTTCTTGCAAGCCGACTACGAGGTGGTGCAGGGCCTGCACTTCATGCTTACCGGCGAAGCGCTCGACGAAGGCAAGATTGACGAGCCGGGCGTCGAATCCATCACCGGCGCGGGCAAGCCTCGCTTCGGCGGCTGGGCGAGCGTGGACTGGTTCTTCCTGCCTCACCTGGAGATGCGAGTCGACGGTCTGAAGCGCCAAGACGAGCCCTTCACTTTGCTCGCGCAACTCCACGTTTACCTGTGAGCCCAACGCATGAATCGTAACTCACTCAGTTTTGCAGGAGCCGTGGCGGTAGCGCTGTCCCTCATGTCTGCGCGCGCGCAGGCTTCGGAGACGTACCCGGCAGCGGTGCAAGAAGCACTGGGCCTCGCCTGCGCACCCGCGTGCGTCCTCTGTCACACGCGGCCCGAGGGCGGAATTGGCACGTACAACGCGCAATTCGGCACGACCATCAGGGCCACCAACATCGGCATTCGCAATCCGGGCGGTATCGCCGCCGCGCTTGCCTGCATAGAAAACGGCGTCGACGAACCGAGCGCCGAAAGCTGCCCCTACGGCTCGAGCGATCCCGCACCGGACAGCGACGGCGACGGCACACCCGACATCGAAGAGCTGCGCAACGCCGAGAACCCGAGCTCCACGTCGGGCGGTAGCTTCTGCGGCGCAACTTACGGCTGCGGCGCCAGCATCGCGCCAAAGAGGCACTTCGATGGCGTGGCCGCGAGCGCGGCGCTGTTGTCCGCCTTCGCTCTGCTCTGGACACTGCGCCGCCGCGCGGCGTGACCGCACATGCGCGGCCGCTCTGCCGGGAGGTCCGCTTCGCTCTACGCGGCCTCGCTCTCGGGCTGCGCGCTCCTGTTGAGCCCCGCGCTGCGCGCCGAACCCGAGTATCCAGCTGTCGTACAGGAGGCCGCGGGCCTCACCTGCGCACCGAGCTGCCGCCTCTGTCACACGCGTGACTCGGGCGGCCTGAGTTTCATCACACCATTCGGGCAGCGCATCTGGGAGCTCGGCATCCGCCCCGGACGCCCGGAAACGGTAGCGAGCACCATCCGCTGCATGCGCGAACGCAATTGCGAGTCGGCACCGGGCGAAGTCTTCGACACCGATGCGGACGGCGTGAGCGATATCGACGAGCTCGACCGAGGCAGCAATCCCGGCCGCGCCGGAGACTCGGATCTGTGCGGGGCGCGCTACGGCTGCGGCGCACGCATCGAAGATCGCAGCGAGCTCGGCTGGCGCGCCGGCGCCGCACTCGGGCTCGGGTTGGTTACGCTGTCGTGGTTCCGGAGACGGCGCCTCGAGATGCGCCGCCAACCGGGTCCGCGAACTTAGACGTCGAGATCGGCGTCTTCGGTGCCGCTGTCTTCGCCGGCGTCGTCGTCCGTGCCGCCGGTCCCGGCGCTGCCGTCGTCATCCCCGCCCTCGGTTCCGCCGTCGGTACCGCCGGTGCCCGCGCTGCCATCGCCGCCGGTGCCGCCGGTTGCGTCGTCGCTGGCGTCACCCCCCGCCGTGCCGCCATTGCCCGCGGTACCCCCAGCGCCGGCCGTTCCGCCCGCGCCGGCCGAAGCATCTGCCCCAGGCTCGATCAGGTCGCGATTCACATCCGTAATCAGCGTGCAGCTCGCGAACGAGAGCACCAGACCTAAACCGACGAGCGTCACAGACACATTCGAGAGCCGCATGGTCACCGTCTTCTAAAGCCAAAGTCTAGATGGGCGACCGCATTGTTCCCGGCCCCCCTCGCGAGCGCAAGGGACTTTTCGCTCGCGCGCGATCGGGCTGATCACGGCGTTTTCTTAGAGAATCGTCACACCGGGGACGCCCTTTCGCCCTTTTTGCCCGAGCTGCTGGCGTCCTTCAGCCCTTCTGCTGGGTGAGTGCCAGAGCAAAATGCTGGTCGGCCGAGCTGAACCACGAAACCAGCTCTTGTCCCGAACGTTCGAGCAAAAGGGCCACGCTCGAGCGCGTGAACTTGCGGCTGATCTCCGTGCGCATGCGCTCGCCCTCGGCGAACGCGACATCCAGTTCGAGGCGCGCGACGTGAACGCGCTGCGCAGACGAGGATTCGAGGTGCATCTCGATCTGGCTCTTGGCCGGATCGTAGAACGCGACGTGCGCGAAGCGATTCAGGTCGAAGTTGGCGCCGAGCTCACGATTGATCACCGAGAGCACGTTCTTGTTGAACTCGGCCGTGATGCCCTGCGCGTCGTTGTAGGCCGCGTGCAGCACGCGCTCGCTCTTGACCAGATCGAAGCCGAGCAGCAGTCGATCCTGCGGGCGCATGCACGCGTTCACGCGCTTCACGAAGTCGAGCGCGGCATCCGGCTCGAAATTGCCGATCGTACTGCCTAGAAAAACGAAGAGCCGGCGCTCGCCGCCCGGAATGTGCGCCAGATGATGCTCGTAGTCACCGACGATGCCATGCACGTGCAGCCACGGGTATTCGCGCAGCAACTCCGCCGCGCTGGCGCGCAGCATGCTTTCACTCACGTCGAACGGCACGAAATGAAAGCCGCGCCCGGTTTTCTGCAGCGCATCCAGAAGCACCCGCGTCTTGCGCGCGGCGCCGCTGCCCAGTTCCACGATGTGCGTGGGGGACAGCTCGCCCACCACGGCGTCCGCGATGTTTTCCAGCAACGCCTGCTCGGTGCGCGTCTGGTAGTACTCGGGCGTGTCGCAGATGCGGTCGAACAGCCGCGACCCGAGCGCGTCGTAAAAGTACTTCGGCGGAAGAGACTTGGGCGTTTGCGTCAGGCCGGCGCGTACGTCCCGCGCCAGCTGCTCGCGCGCACGCTCGTTCAAAAACACGCTGATTTCGAAGCGCCGGTTACCCGTGGCCGAGCGGACCTCGCCCGCGCCCGCGCTGCGCTGAGCGCCTGTGCCGCGCACGGCCTCTTGCTCGATTCGTGAATCTATCGTCACGGCTCTCCTCTGCTGCGTTTCGACTCGGATGACTGGGCGGCCCGGACGTGACCGGGGCCACCCACGCATAATGAACATGTGGGCGCTCGTCGAGTGCGCCAGCCGGCGTTATCCTGTACTCGATGTGTCGCATGCTGGGCTATCTGGGCGAGCCGGTCCGCTTGAGCGAGCTCGTGGATCAACCGCCTCATTCGCTCGAACGGCAAAGTTACGCGGCAAAAGAGCTGCGTGGCGCCGTCGTTTGCGCGGATGGCTGGGGTGCGGGTTTCTACGTGCCGGACGACGACCTGCCGTGCCTGTACCGCTCCACTTTGCCGATCTGGGCGGATGCCAATCGCGCTCACTTGGGCCGCGCCATTCGCAGCCGCTGCATGCTCGCCTGTGTCCGCAGCGCCACCGAGCCACTCAGCGTTTCCGTAGCCAGCACTCCGCCGTTCAGCATGGGGCCGCTCCTCCTCGCTCACAATGGCTTCATCGAAAACTTTTCGGGCACGCTCGCCCGGGAGCTCGAGCAAAACCTTTCTGACACACAATATCGACAGATCCGCGGCAGAACGGATACAGAGTACATCCTCGCGCTGATCGCGGATGCGTATGGCGCGAGTGACTCGCCGTCACCGCTACGGCTTTTCTCTGCCGTGCAAAGCACGCTGCGCCTGCTCCTCGAGCGCACGCAGCGCTGCGGCGTCCAGGGATTGTTCGCGCTCATCGTCAGTGACGGACAGTGTTTGGTCGCTTCACGGGCAGCCGTGGGCAACGAGCCGCCTTCACTCTACTTTTCCGTGCAATCCGCAGCGCCGAGCCGTGGCACTACCATCGCGTCCGAACCGCTCGACGAACGAGCGCGCTGGCAAGCTCTGGAGCCCCAGAGCGTGTCTGCGTTCTTCCCGGACGGATCGCGCGAGCAGGTGCAGCTCCGTTGAACACGCGCGACGACTGTGCCCACGCGCTGGCTTCGGCGCGCCGCTTCACCGAGCGCATCACTGCCGGCGTTGCGGATCATGCGGCAGCGCGTCAATTCGACCCGCTTTTCTCCCCGATTGCGTGGCACTTCGGGCATATCGCGTGGCAGGAAGAGGTTTGGGTGCTGCGCCGCGCAGCCCGGGAGCCGCCGATCGAGCCCTATTTCGACGCGATCTTCGACTCGTTCGTCAGTCCGAAAGACGAACGCGCGCTCGCGGTGCCACCCCTGAGCGCTCTGCGCCGGTACGCAGCAGAGGTGCGCGAGCGAACACTGGCGCTCCTGGCACGCGGCACGTTCGACAGCCAAAACGAGCTCTTGAACGACGGTTACGTGTTCCGTTTCATCGCCAATCACGAGCGCCAACACGCCGAGCACATCGGCATCGTGCGGCTGCTGGGCGAAGTCTATCTCGAGACGCCGGACGACGTTCTTGCCCCACAGCCGTCACCGCGCAGAAACGAATACGTCCGAGTTCCGGGCGGGCACTTCGTGCTCGGCGCAGAATCCGATCCCGATGCCTGGGACAACGAGTCACCGTGTCGCACGATCGAGATCGCCGATTTCGCGCTGCAGCGCGCCCCAGTGACGTGCGGCGACTGGCTCGAGTTCATGACGGCCGGCGGTTACGAGGACGGCCGTCTCTGGAGCGAAGCGGGCAACGCCTTCCGCGCGAGCACCGGGCTCACGGCGCCGCTTTACTGGTCGCGCGATGAGCACGGCGCGTATCACACGCGCAGCTTGGCCGGTCCGTGCCGCGTGCAGCCCGTTGAAGCCGTGAGTCACGTGAGCTGGTACGAAGCCGAGGCCTACGCACGCTTCGCGGGAGCGCGCCTGCCGAGCGAGCCCGAGTGGGAACACGCGACCAGCTGGGATGCGGCCGGCGGTAAGCGCCGCTGGCCGTGGGGAAACGAAGCAACGGTCGAATCTGCCAATCTGAGCCTCAGGCGCGCTCGCCCGAGCCGGCGCGGTGAGTTTCCCGAGAGCGCGCTCGGTTTCGAAGACTTGGTTGGGGGGTGTTGGGAGTGGTCGGAGAGCGTGTTCGCCCCCTACCCCGGCTTTCGCCCGCAAGCCTACCGAGGCTACAGTGAACCGTGGTTCGACGGTCGTCATCGCATAGCACGCGGCGGATGTTTTCTGACGCAGCCCGAGATCGCGCGCACCACGTTCCGCAACTGGTACTTACCCGAGATACGCCAAGTGCCGCTCGGGTTACGCTTGGCGCGCTTTTGAAAGGCGAGCATTGAAGGTTCATCTCGTTGACGGCACGTACGAGCTGTTTCGCTCCTATTACGGCGCGCCCTCCGCCAAGAGTCCGAGCGGCATGGAAGTGGGCGCCACGCGCGGCATCCTGAGCTCACTGCTCTACTTGCTGCGCAGCCCCGAAGTCACGCACGTCGCGGTGGCGTTCGACACCGTGATCGAGTCGTTCCGAAACGAGCTCTTCGCCGGTTACAAGACGGGTGCCGGCATCGATCCCGATCTCTACGCCCAGTTCCCGCTCGCTGAACGCGCCACGCGCGCGCTCGGGCTCGTCACGTGGTCCATGATCGAGTTCGAAGCCGACGACGCGCTGGCCGCGGCAGCAGCGCGCTTTGCCACGGACGAACGCGTCGAACAGGTGCTGATCTGCTCGCCGGACAAGGACCTCATGCAGTGCGTTCAGGGTGAACGCATCGTGGTCTTCGATCGACTCCGCAAGATCGTCCTCGATGAAGACGCCGTGCGCAAAAAGTTCGGCGTCCCGCCGCGCGCCATCCCCGACCTGCTCGCGCTCGTCGGAGACACGGCGGACGGCATTCCGGGCATCCCGCACTGGGGCGCCAAATCAGCTGCAACGCTGCTCGACCGCTTCGGATCCCTCGAGGCGATCCCCACCGATCCCGCAGCTTGGGGTGCCCCCGTGCGCGGCGCTGCACGGCTCGCCGAAAGCCTCGCGCTCGGCCGCGAAGTCCTGCCGCTGTACAAGCGCCTCGCCACGCTGCGCACGGACGTGCCGCTCACGGAGTCGCTCGACGACCTGGAATGGAAGGGGGCGCCCCCTGATGCCATCGCTCCGTTCTGCGAAGAAATCGGCTTCACGAAGTTCACGGAGTCGCTGTCGATGAGCACCCCTACAGCGCCACAATCGTGACGCTGACTTTCGGGCCGCGCGGGCGCGGGCCAGGAGCGTCGGGTCCCGAGGTGTACTGCTCGGCAGTGTTACCGAGCTCCAGCGTGAAACGGAGCCGGCCCGCAGCGCCAGC
>DATHEN010001388.1:0-5205 GCA_035318565.1 Polyangiaceae bacterium | reverse complement strand
CGGCAAGGCCGGCGTGCAGAGCGCGGTCAATGCTGCCGTGAGCGCAGTCGCCGGTGATTGCCGTATCAACACCTTCTTCACGACGCTGCCCGAGACGCAACTCACGCACGTCGTGCAATGCCTGACGATTCAAACCCAGGAGCTCTTCGGCTGTGCCGGCGTGAGCTACCTGGGTTCGAGGGATATGGCCGGCGTTGCTTGTCGCACGATGACGGAAGCCCATCGCGACTTGAACATCAGTGACGCGGACTTCGATGCCTTCATCGAAGACGTGGTGGCGGGATTGACCACGGCCGGCGTCAGCTCCGAGGACATTGGCCGCGCCGCGCCCACCCTGCTGGGACTAAAACCCACGATTGTCACGCCGGACGCCGGTGCCGGCTTGACGCAAGGCGAGTGCCGCGATGGCGGCACGGACGCAGCAACGGACTGAGAGGCAAACGTGAATCGCAAAACCGTAAAACACGCCTCACTGGGCGGCCTGGGAGTGCTGGTCGCGTTCAGCGGCCTCGTCGCCTTCGCGCATACCAGTGTGGGGCGTCCGCTGCTCGGCTGGATGCGCGGCGCCCCGGGGTGCCCCGTGTCGCTGGAGGGCGGAGATGCGAAGACCGTGGAGGCGTTTCGAGTCGCCCACCTGAAACGCGAAGTGGGCGCCGAGCCTTCACGCGGAAACCCCGCGCTCGGCTTCGAGCTCGGCCGCAGCGATCGAACGAGCGTGTCGAGCTGGGCCCGCGCGAGCGGAGCCGCTTGCAAGACGCTGCGCGAAGAGAGCGTGCTTCGCTGCACGGGCTTCCGCAAAGCAGACGGCGAAGCGCTGGCGATCGACGACGCGCACCTGCAGTTCGACGCACGCGGCATGCTAGTGGCCGCCGACGTGTACCGCGTGCGCACGAACGCCGCCGCAGCCCTCGCGTTCGTACGCAGCAAGGCCAATCTGCTGGACGCTGTGGCCGGCCCGCACACACAGAGCAGCGGCCCTACGGACTCCGATTCGCTGCAGCTCCAGCCGTTCAGTCGAGCAGCGATTACGTACAAATACCAGCGCTACGTGGCCGAGCTCAGCGCGACGAACCTGGCCGACAGGGGTATTCGCGTCCGCGAGCGCTATTCGTACTTACCCAGCACGACGCTGGCACTGAACGCGCCGTGAACCCTGATGCCCAGGTGAGCATGCAGCAGCGTGTCGCATTCCTTCGTTGCGCGGTGGTGCTGTATCCGCTACGGAAAAATGCCGTGAGTGGGACCACGAACCTGCGTGCAGGCCTCGATCGCGCGCGCTTTCGCAGCGTGTTCGAAGAATACGGCCCGCGCCTTCGCACCTACTACCTGCGGCAGGGCATCAGTCCCGCGCACGCGGACGAATTGATACAGGAAGTCATGTTGGTGGTGTGGCACAAGAGCGACGGTTTCGATCCCGAGCAAGGCTCGCTCGGCACTTGGATATTCACCATCGCGCGAAACCGCATGATCGACAGCATTCGCCGGCAACACCGCCCGAAGCCCGATCCAGACGATCCGTGTTGGGTCGAAGACAAGCTGGATCAAACGACTTCCCCGGAAGCGGCCACGCTGCGCCGAAGGCGTGCAGAGTCGCTGGCCGCAGCGCTACGCGAGCTCTCACAGGATCAACGCACTATTTTGGAGCTCCTCTACTTCGAAGGTAAATCGATGAGCGAAGTGGCCGATGCTCAGGGCATCCCACTCGGCACTTTGAAGAGCCGCGTGCGGCGCGCCATGCAGATGCTACGCGAGCGCTTGCCACGGGGGAGCGAAGCATGACGCACCCCGTTCACCACCCCGAATCGGAAGAGCTGCTGGCGTATGCGAGCGGATCGAGTCCCGAGTGGGTGTCGCTGGTCGTGGCGTGTCATCTGACCTATTGCCCGACATGCCGGGACGAGCTCGAGCTCCTGGAAGAGCTCGGCGGCACACTGCTCGAAATGGCGCCGAGCAGCGCTTTGAACTCGGCTGCTTTCGACGCAGTCGAGCTGGCAGCTCGCACCGCGCTACCATCGGTGCCTCCTGTCGCCGCGCGTCCAAAGGCTGCCGACGTGCCGGCGCTGCCGCGCCCGCTTCAGCCCTATTTCAAAGACGAAACGCTGCGCTGGCGTTTTCTGGTGCCCGGAGTGAAGCAAATCCCGCTCACGTTGTCGGTGGGCGGCATCCCGGCGCGCGTGGTGCAGTTCAAGCCTGGATTCGTCGTGCCCGATCACACGCACCAGGGGCTCGAAATGGTGCTCGTGCTCTCCGGAGCGCTATCGGACTCCAAGACCGGAGACATCTTTCACGCCGGTGACCTGAGTCGCCGCGAAGAGGGCAGCGAGCACGCCCAGCACATCACGAAGGACGAACCGTGCGTTTGCCTGGTGGTCAGCTCGGGTCCAGTGCGCCCTCAGAGCTTCATGGGGCGCGTTCTGAAGAAGATGGCGGGCGTGTAAGCCCGGGCCATCCTGGGCTCGCGCTGGAATGACCGGTGCGCACGTGTGCGCACTCGTTCGCGCGCGTAGCGCTCGACCTTCGGCTGGCGGGCGAGCTCGCGAATTGCCGCGCTTTGCGCGAGACGCCGCCAGAGCCCCTAACTGGTACGCTTCCTGCTGATGCAGGGGGGGCTATTCTGCGACGAAACCGGACTAGGCAGCGGGTCGGAAGCGCCGCGCGTCAAGCCGCAGCGCCTCCGTACCGCTAACCGCTCAGCGCTTGCCGCCCGGGGCCGGCTTCTTCGGGTCGGGCCCTTTGCTCTTCTTGTCGCCGGCGTGGCCGTGAAACGTGCGGGTCGGCGCGAACTCGCCGAGCTTATGACCCACCATGTTCTCGGTGACGAACACCGGCACGAATTTGCGGCCGTTGTGGACCGCAAACGTGAGTCCGACCGCTTCCGGGACGATCGTAGACCGGCGTGACCAGGTCTTGATCACCTTCTTGGAGTTCGAAGCCGCGGCGTCATCGATCTTCTTCTGCAGATGGCCGTCGATGAACGGACCTTTTTTGATACTGCGCGCCATGCTCAGCCGCCCTTTGCCTTGCGGTGCTTGATAATCATCGAGTCCGTGCGTTTGTTGTTACGGGTCTTCAGCCCCTTCGCGAGCTGACCCCACGGCGAACAGGGATGCCTGCCGCCGCTCGTGCGGCCTTCACCACCACCCATCGGATGATCGACGGGGTTCTGCGCGACGCCGCGCACGTGCGGGCGCTTGCCGAGCCAGCGGGTGCGGCCTGCCTTGCCGCGGCTGATGTTTTGATGCTCCAGGTTCGAGACCTGGCCCACCGTGGCGCGACAGAGCACGTGGATCTTGCGGACCTCGCCGCTCGGCAGCTTCACCTGAGCATACGAGCCGTCCTTTGCCATCAGCTGCGCCGCGACGCCGGCCGAGCGCACGAGCTGCCCGCCCTTGCCTTTGCGCATCTCGATGTTGTGGATCATCGTGCCCGCAGGGATGTCTCGGAGCGGCAGGCAGTTACCCGGCCGAATGTCGGCATAGCGGCTCGAGACGATCTGATCGCCCTGCTTCATGCCGTCCGGAGCGAGGATGTAGCGCTTGTCGCCGTCCTTGTAGAAGAGCAACGCGATGCGCGCAGTGCGGTTGGGATCGTACTCGATGTGCGCGACCTTGGCGGGAACGCCGATCTTGTCGCGCTTGAAATCGATCACCCGATAGCGCTGCTTGTGGCCACCACCGCGAAAGCGCGAGGTGATGCGACCGTGGTTGTTACGACCGCCGGTGCTCGTCTGCTTCTCGAGCAGGCTGCGCAGCGGCTTGTCCGTGGTGACGTCTGCAAAATCGCTGACCGAGTAGTACCGGCGCGCGGCAGAAGTGGGCTTGTAAGCGCGAATACCCATGATGCTACCTTTGAACCCTATTCCTCGGCTTCGCTGAAGAACTGGATGTCATCGCCCTCACGCAGAGTGACGATGGCCTTCTTCCAGTTGCGACGCTTGGCGAGCTGCTTGCCCATGCGCTTGACCTTACCGCGCTGGATGAGCGTGCTCACGCCCTTGACTTTGACGTCGAACATGGCCTCGACGGCGCTCTTGATCTCGAGCTTGTTGGCGTCGATCGCCACCTCGAAGATGACCTTGTTGGCCTCTTTCAGGCGCGCACTCTTCTCGGTGAGCGCGATCGGCCGCTTGATGACCGCGTGCGGATTCATGACTTGCGCTCCAAACAACGCTCTTCGAGCTTTTTCACTGCTTCCTGCGAGAGCAAGAGGTGATCGTGACGAAGCAAGTCGTACACGTTCACGCCTTCGGGCGGCAGAAAGCAGTTGTCTTTCATGTTGCGGATCGAGAGCCGCAGGTTCTCGTTGCCCTTGTCGTCCACGACCAGCGTCTTCTTGCCGGTCTGGAGCTGCGTCAGGACCGACGCGAGGGCCTTGGTCTTGATCTCGCCGAGATCCATGCGATCGACCACCGTGAGGCGGCCTTCCTTGACGAGCAGACTGAGCGCGCTACGCAGCGCGCCGATGCGCACGCGCCGCGGGGGACGGTAGCTCCAGTCCTGCGGCTTCGGCGGGTGAGCTCGACCGCCGCCCACATAGATTGGAGCGCGAATCGAACCGTGCCGAGCTCGGCCGGTGCCCTTTTGCTTGTAGAGCTTCTTCGTGGAGCCGCGCACCGCCGAGCGTTCCTTGGCGGCACGCGTGCCTGCACGGCGCGAAGCGAGCTGAGCCGTCACCACTTCGTGGAACAGGTGCTCTTTGACTTCGGTCCCGAAGACCTCGTCGGAAAGGTCGATTTCACCGACCTTTTCACGCTTGAGATTGAATACAGCGACTTTGGCCATGCTCGCCTCAACTCTTGATTTCGACGTCAACGCCGGCCGATAGATCGAGCTTCATCAGCGCGTCGAGCGTCTGCGGCGTCGGCTCCAGAATGTCGATCAGGCGCTTGTGGGTCCGCACCTCGAACTGCTCGCGTGACTTCTTGTCGACGTGAGGTCCGCGGAGGACGGTGTAGCGGCGGATGGCGGTGGGCAGCGGGATCGGCCCGGCTACCCGCGCGCCGGTGCGACGCGCGGTTTCGACGATGTCCGTGGTGGACTTGTCGAGCAGCTGGTGATCGAACGCTTTGAGGCGGATCCGAATCTTGGTTGCGTCAGGCATTCTGGTGTCTCTTGGAATGGGTCGGCACGCTGCCGGCCCTTTGTCGCAATTACTCGATGATCTTGGTGACGACGCCGGCGCCGACGGTCTTGCCGCCTTCGCGGA
>DATHEN010001387.1:0-3107 GCA_035318565.1 Polyangiaceae bacterium | reverse complement strand
CCGTTGTTGAAGAAGAGAAGGAACGTCTAGCAGCAGCACACCTCGGGTCGGCCAAAAATTCCCGCCTGATCAAGACGTGGCCTGCAAAGAGCGATCTGATCAAGGGAGGCGGCCTTCCGTACGTACTGCAACGAGATAAAGCAGCTCGACGAGACCGTTTTCTCCCACCAGGAGAGCCCGGCACGTACCAGATCCACGAATGGACGAAGGACGAGAAGATGCCGGCTCGGGTCGAGCAGTTGCACTTCTTTGCCGATCGTGATCACATTCGATCACCCGAAAGCGAGGGCTCGAAATGAAGGACGTGATCGAGGAAGGCAACGTCACGGAATTCGATGCGAATCGCGGTGTTGCATCGGTGTGTTTGCCCACCGGGTCCATGCCCTTTCCCTCTGGCGCGTTTCTGAGTGGCCGGCCTGCTCGCCTCCCAGAAGTTGGTGACAGGGTTCAAGTGCGAATGCGCGATGAAGGAAGCCGCCGGGTCGTCGTTGTTGCAAGGTTGGTAAAGCCTCGTTGAGGTAGCGGGTCGGTTGGTGCTATCAGAGCGCGTCGGAAGCGCACGAACGTCAAGTTTCACTTTGATCGCGCTCCGAGTCGCTCGTTGAGCACGACCACGATCGGCGGCATGCGGCGGCTCACTCGCGACGAGCTGGCGGTGACCGGTCGACCGCCACCCAAGGGGTGGTGGTGGACGATGAAGCCGCTCTCGTAGGCTGCGATCCGACTTGAAGTGCTCGATGACAGCCGCTGTGCTTGGCGATCGGGCACGAGCCAGGGGGCACTCAGGCCGGATATGCTGCATTGGTCGTGCAGTTCACCTGGAGGCGCGATCGAGGAGGGCGCCACGCTGGCGTCGCTATCTAATCGTATGTCTGGCATCCGCGCCGTGGCTGATGAAGCGATGAAACGGCTGAGGACGCGCGTGTTCTCCGGCGAGCGCGTCTGGCTCAAGACAACGTCGGACGAGGTTGGCACTTCGAGTTCGTGTCCACGCTGTTTTGCGCAGGGGACCGGCTCCGACCAGGCGTGTGGTGGCACTTCGCGTAGAGCGCGGAGGCTAGCCTGCATGTACGGCGCGCGCTTCGCCACGCGCCTAGCTCAGGCTGCCTAGCGCACCGTAGAGCGCGCGCTGAGCAGACCCCATTCCATGCCGACTTTCCTCACGGGGCGTCGATATTGGGCCAGCATCTGGCAGGCGAAGCCGCGCCGCTGCGCCAGGCGGGCGACGACACAAAATGGCCGCAGGCTCCGATCACGGGGTTCGGCAGCGACGTCGACCAAGATGTGTACGAGATCAGAGTCGGCGCGATCGAGCGCCCGTCGATCGAAGGATCGGACAAGCATGGCGCGTGTCGGAGGAACTCGCGCGCCCGCTCATCCAGCACGCGATGCGCTGTCGCCAGGTGCACGATCGGCGCTTCCACGCTGCGAACGATGAAGCGCTCAACCTGCGTCCGTCCGGCCCCAGAGCGCACAGGTGCAAACTCGAGCCCGAGGGGCGAGAGGTCCCGAAATCGGGGCGCCTTTGAAACGGCCGAACACCCTGCGGCGAGGCGAAGCCCCACTAGCCAGACAGAAGCCTGGTCAAAGGTTCAGCGATCAAAGATGTGTCGCGCTTTGGGCCGATCGCTGCCCACCGGGCCCTTAACTGGAAATCCAGTCGTCCCACGCGGAATGATCGATCAACCAAAGATCGTTTGATCTTGACGACACGCTGACGCCGCTCCAGAATCGAAGCATGGACTCAAGCCCCGGCACGACCACGGCGTTGGTCCAGGCCGAACCCACTAGCGAAACCGTCGCGCTGTTCATCAAGCAGCTGCAGCTTGCCGGTGGGCTGAGCTCCGAGCAGGCGCGGCTTTGGCGTACGGCTGTGCGGCGCTTCGCCAAGGAACTACGTGACGACGAGCCCGACCGAGCTGATTGGATGCTCAAGAACCTGGACAAGCTCGCCGCGCGAATCGCGTCGAACGACAAGTTGAGCACCGCTCGAACCTATCGTTCGAGAGCAGAAGCTGGGTTGAAGCGGTTTGTTGCTTGGCGGAAGAACCCTGTCGCGTTCTCAGTCGATCTCAAGAACGGCGACGTGAATGCTGGTCATGCGAGCGCGAGCAAGGGTTTGTCCGTCTGTCCGCTCGGCCCCAACCGTGTGTTTGAGTATCGGATCCCAGCGGACGGCATCACGCGTCGCGATATCGAGAGAATTGCGACGCATCTGTGGACACTAGCGAACGACTATAGCGACACGCCGATTCGACCTGCGCAGCTTGGCCTCGGTCTCGATGAAGGAGATCAGTAGCCGTGCTGCTCGATACTCGAGTTTGGTCTAAAGGACTTTGCGGTCGTGAGATCGCGACGATGTTGCGTAACCAACAGAGTTCGCGCGATCACGGCCAGATTAAGCGACAAGCCCCTGATGCGTTGCAGCGCACCAGGGGCCTTGGAGTGAAACCGACTGCAGTCTCCAATCGGCTCCCCACGTCTGTAGGCAGTTTCGTATTCGCGATCTGCCGAGTCAAGTTGCCGAGTCGTGCTGCGTCGCCCAACAACGCGAGGTATCCAATGAGGATCCCCCAGCGTAGTCCGCGATTCTGCGCGGTTTACCGGCACTATCTGACCGGCAAACTGATGCACGCCGCGGACTACGGCTACCGCGCTTGGCCGTTCGGCCGACGCGGCTAGCAAGCCAGTCACTCTCGTTCGCGTCGCCTGTCCCGTCGGGGTTACGTCCGGCGGGACAGGGCTTTCTCGTCGCTTGACCAACGCCAAAGACTGTCCTGTTCCTCGCCGACGCTGCTCCCGCCCGTCGTGCATTGATTCCTGTTGGGCATGGCAAGCCGTTTCGACACGCCCCAGCCATCGACAGCTTCATCATGCGGTCGCAGGGCGCCAGCCGTGGGCCGCGGCGTAAGCCGCGAGAGCTCGCACAGCAGCCGCGCTCAAACCCAAACGGGCGGTAGCGCCTGGTGCAGGACGTGCAAACCTGCGTGCACGTACTCCGCGCGCTCCGCCATGCGACCGTAGGCCAGGTTTCCGAGCCCGACGTGGATCGCGCGCTGCCGAATCCATTCCATGTCCGCATCGCTGGCCGGGCCTCGGTAATGGGC
>DATHEN010001386.1:0-5321 GCA_035318565.1 Polyangiaceae bacterium | reverse complement strand
GCGTACCTCGGGCACACCACGAACAACGTGGCGGAGTACAAGGCGGTGCTGCTCGGCCTCGAACGCGCCGTCGAGCTCGGCATTCGCAGGATAGAGGTGCGCGCGGACTCCGAGCTTCTGATCAAGCAGCTGCGTGGCGAGTACCGCGTGCGGCACGAGGCGCTGAAGCCGCTCTACGAAGCGGCTCAGAAGCTGCTCGCCCATTTCGAGAAGAAGAAGCTCGTCCACGTGCGCCGAGAGCAAAACGGAGACGCGGATAGACTGGCGAATCTGGGCATCGATTCGCGATGAGAGGCTTGCCCGGTGCCGCGTCCCGGAGAGCCACGACATCGAGGTTTCTGGCAGTAGTGTTAGTGCGTGGCGCCGAGCTCGTGACTGAGGCGCACGTAGTCATCCGATAGGTAGAAACCCGCGAGCGCGGCGATGCGTACGGCTAGATCCTGATGCGCGATCTTGCCGTCGGGGGTGCGCATCGAGAGTAGCGCGTCCAGGCCGGCGCTTTCGATGGGGGCGACGAGCTCGCGGTAGTCTCCGCGTACGAGCAGCATGGCGCGGACGGCAGCGGAGATATCGCCGGCGAGGAGCAGGCCGGTGCGGTCGGCGGTGAGCTGCATGACGCGGTGAGCGGCGACGAGCTCTTCGTTCAGGCGGGAGAGCACGCTTTCGTTGGCGGCGGCGAGGGCCGGATCGATGCCGCTCGATTGCTCGGTGTAGTTGGCGAGATTTTCTAGCACTCGCCGCAGCGTGTCGGTGGGGAGCTTGGAGGCGAGCTTTTCGACGCGGTCGACGAACTTGAGGCCGTGCAGCGCGGGCAGCACGCCCAGGGCGAAGTCCAGGCTTTGCCAGCTCTTGCTCACTGCTCCCGCCCAGACTTCGCTCGAGGTGACCCGTGTGTGCCCGTAGCGCAGGTGCGCGACTTCTGCGGCCACGGCAAAGCGCAGCTCGGCTTCGCTCATCATGTAGCCGTCGTCACCTTCGAGGTGTTTGCCACCAATCAGCACGAACGGACGACTGCCCTCGTACGCGCGCAAGCCGATGCCCTTGGCGCCGCGCGAAATGTACGCTTCCACGTTTTCGACACCGAGCGCGAGCGCGGCGTCGGCGAGCGCGCGAGCCGCGGCGGCGTGCCGGCTCGAAGACAAGCGCTCGCAGTAGTCGCGCAGCACGCCATGATCCGGTGAGGGAACCGAAGCCAGTAGGGCTTGCAGTCTACCGAGCAAGGCACCTCCATGGCGCGCGAGCGGATGCTGCAAGATCTCTTCGACCGAGTTCAGTGACAAGGCTCGACAGGCTGGAGCAGGTGCCTCGACTCGCTCGGCCGTGGCCGGCGAGAACAGGCGCGCAATCCGCTCGGCGCGTGCTTCGAGCGTGCCCTCCGCACGGCGGGCCAGGGTTTCCACGCGGGTTCTGACGAGCGGTTGCAAGCGTGCCAGCTCCGCGAGCACTGCCACGTCGGGACCGGCGTGGCCCCCTTGGGCTTCGGCCAAGAGCTCATGCACGCGGATGCGTAGGTGTTGGCCGCCGGCGCCGCGGGTGAGGTCGGCGTCGTTCGGTGGCAATAGATCTTCCAGTGCTTCGCTGGGCATTTCGGCCAGGCGCGCCACGAGCAGCTCGCGTGCGCGTTGCTTTGCCCCACAGGCGATCAAGTGCTCCGCGTAGGCGATGTCGGCGCGAGCCCGCTCGGTGCGATTTTGGTCGGCGTGCACGCCTTGTGTGTGGACGCGCGCGTGGAGCTCGAGGGTCCAGGGCTCGGCATCCATGCCCAATGCGCGCAGGCTATCCACGAGGCGCGTGCCGGTTTGCCGGCTGAAGCGCCATGACTCGAACAGCTCGGAGAGCGCACCAGTGTCCGTCGCGCTCTCCCGGAGCCGCTCCAGCGCGACCCGCAGCTCGGTTTCCGACGGTAGCGCTTCGCCGAGCTCCATGCGGACGCACAGCTGCGCGCATGGAGCGAGCCCATGCCCTCTGCGCTCGCTCTCCTCGATCAAACGCCGCGCAAACGTCACCTCCGGGGCGCTGCGGCCCGTGAAGTTGAGGCGCGCGCAGTCCATCAGTCGTTCGGGGCCCTGCACAGCGCTGAGACTGGCTGCTTCGGCGAACAAGCGGTTGTTCTGGCCACGGCTGGTAACGACCAGACCGGCGACGCTGATGCGCGTGTGGGAAAACCGGCGTTCGGCCGCGAGCGGCTCGTCACACGCCATCTCACGGACGTCGCCGAGCTCCCCGAGCGCAACCAGCATGCTGCGGCGATCGCTCACGATCAAACGTACGCCGCCTTCGGCGCTGCCGGTCAAAGCCGAGAAGATGGGCAGTTTGGATTTCGCATGCAGGAACGCGAGCACGAGCTCGCCGGATTCGAGCAACCCGCCGAGCAGCGCGCGTTCGAGCTCGTCGGTCGCTTCGATGTGTCGCGCGCGGAGCACGCTCGGCTCGTTGGCGGGAGGGAGTGACCAGCGACGCTGCATGCGCGCCAGCCCAATCGCCGTGCGCGTCGCGCCTCGCTGATTGAAGGGAATGCTCAACGTCGAGCTGCCGAACGACAGCTGATCCCCGAGCCGACCGAAGTCGTAGCGCAAGTTCGCGACGTCGAGCAGCGAGACCACCAGCGGCGCGGAGTCGCTAGCCGCCAGAAGCCAAAGACCGCGTTCCGAGCGGCACAGCTCGGCGCTGCGATAGCTGCGCCCATCGTAGCGAAACTCGGATTTGAGCAGGATGCGCCCCTCGAGTGGGCCGAGATCGTGGTCTCGGGCGAGCTTCAGGGTTGCATCGGCCGGCATTGAATCCTGCGTGGCCATTTCAGCTCGGCAGCACAGCCGACGCGCCGGCCAGGCGCACGCCCTTTTCGCGGAGGGCACGGTGGATTTGCAAACTCAGCGTCGAACGCAGCGAAGCGTCGTTCGCTGCCAGACCCCAGACGGAGAGCTGTACGGTCACTTTCCCATCGCCGAACTCCGTCACGAAGAACGCCGGCGCGGGTTCATCGAGGGCCAGCGCGTTCGAGTTCGCCACTTCGAACAGCGTGCTGCGCACCGCTGCCAGGTCCTCGCTGTTCGCGACGTTGACCTTGATGTCCGCGCGCAACAGCGGAAAACGCGTGCGGTTTCTGACCTTGGTCTTGATCATCAGCTCGTTCGGAATGCGAACGTAATGATTTTCCGCGGTGCGGAGCTTCGTGGCCATCAAGTCGACCGAGAGCACTTCGCCGATGATGCCATCGACCTCGATCCAATCACCGAGCCGGAATGGCCGCTCTCCGAACAGGAAAAAGCCGCTGATCAGGTTCGAAAGCGTGGTTTGCGAGGCAAAACCCACGGCTACCGTCAGGACGCCCGCCGCACCCAGCAGCACGCCCAGCTTGAAGCCGAGCTCTTGCAGCGCCCAGGCCAATCCCATGATCCAAACCGCCCAGGTTGCCAGCCGACCGAGGAGTTGTGCCTGTTGCGGGTCGCCGCGCGGCGCCACCAGCTTGCGCACGCCGCGCCCGGCGAGCCGCGCGAACGGCAAGGCCGCGAGTAGGATCACCAGCGCCTTGATCAGATCGAGCACGCGCTCGGTCGTGAAAAAGTCAGCAAAGAAGCGCGACAGGTCCGTCACGTGCGGGAGCTCCTGGATGCGATACTCACGAGTCTCGACGCTGCGAGCCTACACCGGAGACCACTTGCGTTGATTGCGATTTTCCGCGACCCCAGCGGGATGAGGTCGCGGAAAATGCGCGAACTTCGGCGACGTCTGTCTCCGGTGCGTTCTTCTTGTCCATCACCGCAACTGAGTTGCGGTGTAAGCGAGGGGTCATTTGAAGAGCGAACCGAAGGCGCGAAACAACGTGTGCTGGCTCCCGGCGTCACGCGGGCCGCAGAGTTTCTGAGCGCCTTCGGCGGCCGGCGGCGGCGCGGCGCCCACGTGCAGCTCGGCGAAGGCATCGCGCGAAGAACGCTGGAACTTCACGCTTTCGGTCCACAGGCGCCCGTTCGGCGTGGCATAGACCGAGAGCGTGCGAACCGGCACGTTCAAGCGTTGCAATAGCAGTGCTTCGTCCGCGGCGTTCTGCACGTCCACACTCGTCAGGATCCGGTGCTGATAGACTTCGGTGTCTTCCAGACGGAAGCGCCCATGAGTGCGAGCAGCGTAGCAGGGTTCGCCCTCCATCGTTGATGGGCCCCACCAGGTTTGATTGGGCGGAACGGCGGGGAGCTCGTCGAGAAAAGTATGCGGCGCCTCTTCGAGTCGGAGCCAGAGCGGCGACGCGACGTACAGGGTGACGTTTTGATTCGGCAGCACCCGGATGGGCGGCTCGGGCCTGAAGATGACGGCGCGATCGGGGAGGGTGGGGCTGACCCGCAATGTTTCCGCGGAGCCGGAGGTCGCATAGCGAGAAACCTCCGCGCTCTCTTCGAGCGGCGTGTCCTTGCCGAGTACGCCCACCTCGAAGGCGATGTGCCCCGAAAACGGTGCCGCGTCGTGGTCGGCGATCGGCGCGCGCTGGCGAGAGACGCGCCACTCGTGCGCCAGACGGCTGACGCGCAGGAGCAGCGGGCCGATGTGCCAGGTGCGCGCCTGCCCGTGTGGCACCTCGAATTCGCCCCACCATTTGCTCGTCGTTCTGGCCGTTTCCACTGAAGGCGTTCCTCCGTGCGCCGCAGTCTAACAGGGCACGGGCCTGCGCGCGCAAAGCGAGGCCACGGCGGGCGCGCGGCTCGAACGGCGTCGAAGCAGCCAAATCACAGAATGCATTTCTTGCGCGGAGTACTACGCTGTAGAGACCTGCCGTCATGTACAAGCCGACCGCCGAGCTTCGCACAGCATTCCTCGAGTTTTTCGCCAGACACGGGCATGAGGTCGTACCCAGCGGCCCGCTGATTCCGCAAAACGACCCCACGCTGATGTTCGCGAACGCCGGCATGGTCCAGTTCAAGGACGCGTTCACCGGTCGAGAGCGGCGGTCGTACAAGCGGGCCACTTCGAGTCAAAAGTGCATCCGCATCAGCGGCAAGCACAACGATCTCGAAGCAGTCGGCCCGTCGCCGAGGCACCACACGTTCTTCGAGATGCTCGGCAACTTCAGCTTCGGAGATTATTTCAAAGAGGAAGCCATCGTTTTCGCGTGGGAGTTTTTGACCAAGGACCTCGGGCTCTCTCCCGAGCGCATGGTCTGCACCTACTTCAAGGGTGAGCAGGGCATTGCAGCGGATGAAACGGCGCGCGAGCTGTGGAAAAAGGTCAGCGGCTTCTCGGACGATCGCATCCGCGGCCTCGGCATGGCGGACAACTTCTGGGCCATGGGGGATACGGGCCCGTGCGGCCCCTGTAGTGAGATTTACTGG
>DATHEN010001385.1:0-9257 GCA_035318565.1 Polyangiaceae bacterium | reverse complement strand
CAGCCGGCACTGTTGTGCGCCGACGAGCGCTTCACGTGGCGTGAGTTCAACATGGAGGCCAACCGCTACGCTGCGTTCTTCCTCAAACAGGGGCTCAGGCGCGGCGACGTAGTGGCGCTGCTCATGGACAATCGCGCCGATTTTCTGTTCGTCGAGCTCGGCTTGAACAAGATCGGCGCGATCAGCGCACTCATCAACACCGAGCTCGCGGCCGAGCCGCTCGCGCACGCCATCAACGCGGCACGCCCGCGCCGGTTGGTGCTCGGCTCCGAACACGTGGAGAAGGTGAGGGACATCGTCCCGCAGCTGGCGCTCGCCAAACGCGATCGCGGCATTTTCGTGGTGAGCGGGGAAACCGGCAGCGGCGGACCCTGGCCCGTGATCGACGCCGAGGTGGACGTGTGTTCGGTGGCGAACCCGCGCCCCGTGCACTGGCCCAATACGGGCGATCCCATGAGTTACCTGTACACCTCCGGCACCACGGGCCTGCCGAAGCCGGCGGTGATCACCAATCAGCGCTGCATGTTCGCATCGTGCGCGTTCGCGCGGGTGGCGCTGGAGTGCGGGCCCGGCGACGTCATCTACTCGACCCTGCCGCTCTATCATGGCTCCGCGCAGTGGGGCGGCCTCGGCGCGTGCCTGTACAGCGGCGCCACGCTGGCGCTCCGCCGGCGCTTCTCGGCGTCACGTTTTTGGGAAGACGTGAGAAAGCTCGGCGCCACGCACTTTCTCTATATCGGCGAGCTGTGCCGTTATCTGCTCAATCAGCCGCCGAACGAGCTCGAACGCACGCACAAGCTGCGTATGGGCGTCGGCAACGGGCTGCGCCCCGACATCTGGCATCGTTTCCAGGAGCGCTTCGCTGTGCCGCTGATGCGTGAGTTTTACGGCGCCACTGAAGGCAATGCGCCGCTCTTCAACCACGAGGGCCGTTTGGGCATGGTCGGCACCCTGCGCCTGGGGCAGGCGATCCTGCGTTGCGATCTGGAAACGGGCGAGGTGCTCAGAAATTCGCGCGGGCTGTGCGAACACGTTCAGGAAGGTGAAACGGGACTTCTCGTCGGACGCATTCATCCGCTGGCGCGCTTCGACGGCTATCTGGATGAACGAGACACCCGCAAGAAGACGCTGCACCACGTCTTCCGCAAGGGGGACAGCTACTTCGACTCCGGTGACCTGCTCACGCTGCACGCCGACAGCTGGGTGTCGTTTGCCGATCGAGTGGGGGACACCTATCGCTACAAGGGCGAGAACGTGTCGGCCGGCGAGGTCGCCGAAGTGCTCAATCAAGCGCCGGGAGTGCTCGAGAGCATCGTCTACGGCGTGCAGGTTCCGGGTGTCGACGGGCGGGTTGGAATGGCGAGTCTGAACACCGCGGAGCAGTTCGACCTGAAGGCCCTCGCCGAGCACGTGCGCGCGCACCTTGCCAGCTACCAAAGGCCCCAGTTCGTTCGCCTGGACGCCGCCTTGAACACGACCTCCACCCTGAAGCACAAGAAGACGAGTTACCGGACGGACGGCTTCGATCCGGCGAGCGTGCCCGTACCGCTCCATTTCTGGACGGGCTCGGAGTACGTGCCGCTGGATGCGGACCTGCACCGGCGGCTGGTGAAGGGCGAACTCAGCCTCAGCTGAGATCTGCGTAATTTCAGTCGGGGTGGCAGGATTTGAACCTGCAACAGCCGGCACCCAAAGCCGGCCCTCTACCAGGTTGAGGTACACCCCGGGGGTGAGTGGCTAGAAGTCTCGGCAGTACCTAGTCGCGATCGGGCGCTTCGGCAACGCTTCTCGCGAGTTGTCGGCGGTGACGCGCGCCTCGGCCGGCAAACTCGGCCCGGCGGTGCGGGTCACGTCAGGCTGACCTGGGCCCGGGTCAGCACGGCGCCGTCGCCCGCGCGCCGGATCTGAAAGTGATAGGCGTCGCGGTTCGGCTCGGCCCAGGTCACTACCTGAAGCTCGGTGCCGAATGTGGCCTCCGCATCGTACTCGATGGCCAAGCGTCGCGCGTGCTGCACGAGCTCGCCCCGCTCACCATACGCTCCGGCCTGCCAGGCGAGGCAGCGCGTGTCCTCGACGAAATCGATGTAGCGAGCGTGATTCACGTGCCCGAGCACGTCTTGGTCACTGGGCGCGACTCGCAGCGGGTGTACGAAGGCGTCGCGCGGTTCCATGCGCTCCGGAGGCGGCACGTCCGGCAGCGGCTCGTCTCGCACATAACTCTCGAGCTCACGGGCAACCGGGCTCGGGCGGCTGCCAGATCCGAGATTCACGACCGTCACGGCCACGAGTGCCACGAGCTCGCCGTTTTCGTGCTGCAGACGATTGGCGAGCTGGAAGCTGGTCTTGCCGACGCGCGCCACCCACGTGCGCACGTTCAGCTCGCTGCCGTACCGTGCCGGCGCGAAAGTTTGCAGGCGCTGCGCGCGGATCACGCCGCGCTGCCAGTAGCGATTGAGTCCGTACTCCGCGTTTCGCAGGCCCTCCCAGCGCACGTGCTCGCCGTAGCGAGCCAGGGTGGCGGCAGGCACTCTGCCGGTTGCGTTCATTTCGTAACCGCGCACGCGGATGCGGCGCTCGAAAAACGGCATCACGGGCTATTCATTCCCATTCGATGGTAGCGGGCGGTTTCGAGCTGATGTCGTAGGCCACGCGGTTGACGCCCTTGACCTCGTTGATGATGCGCGTGCTGAGCTGTGCCAGCAGGTCGTGCGGTAAACGGGCCCAGTCCGCGGTCATGCCGTCTTGCGACTGCACGGCGCGGATCACGCACGTTTCTTCGTAGGTGCGGTCGTCGCCCATCACGCCCACGCTGCGCACCGGCAACAGCACGGCAAACGCCTGCCACAGCGAGTCGTACAGGCCCGCGGCGCGGATCTCTTCGTCTACGATGCGGTCGGCCTTGCGCAGCACTTCCAGCCGCGCCTCGGTGACCTCGCCCAGGCAGCGCACGGCCAGCCCTGGACCCGGAAACGGCTGCCGCCAGAGTACGTCGTGCGGCATGCCCAGCGCTTCGCCGGCCTGGCGTACCTCATCCTTGAAGAGCTCGCGCAGCGGCTCGATCAAGCGGAGCTTCATGTGCTCCGGCAGCCCGCCCACGTTGTGATGACTCTTGATGACGGCGCTCGGCCCCTTGACGCTCACGCTCTCGATCACGTCGGGATAGAGCGTTCCTTGCACCAGGTAGCGCGCGTTCTCGACGCGCGCGGCGTGCTCATCGAAGACATCGATGAACAAGCGTCCGATGATCTTGCGTTTCTGTTCCGGGTCCGTCACACCGGCCAGGCCCTGCATGAAGAGCGCGCGCGCGTTCACCGGGATCAAGTTCAGCTTGAAGTTCTTCTTGAACATGTGGACCACGCTTTCGGCTTCGCCTTCGCGCAGCACGCCATTGTCCACGAAGATGCACACCAGGCGGTCGCCCAGCGCTTTGTGACAGAGGATGGCGGCGACCGAAGAATCGACCCCGCCGCTGAGGCCGCAGATGGCGCGTTCATCACTGCCGACCTGGCTGGCGATCGCTTGGATGCTCTCTTCGACGAACGATCCCGGGGTCCAGCTCGGCTCGAGACCGGCTACATCGAACAGAAAGGCGCGCAGGAGCTCTGCGCCGCGCGGCGTGTGCGCCACCTCGGGGTGAAACTGAATGCCGTAGAGCTTGCGCTCGGGGTTGGCGATCGCGGCGAGCGGCGCATTCGGGCTCTTGCCGATGGCGCGGAAACCCGGAGGCAGCGCGGTCAGGCGGTCGCCGTGGCTCATCCAAACCGATATGCGTTCGCCGGCCTGGAACGGCGCGAAGATGCCGGCGGGTTCGTCGACCACGACTTCGGCCGGGCCGTACTCGCGCTCGGCGCTGGGCTCTACTTTGCCTCCGAGCTGCAGCGCCATGAGCTGCTCGCCGTAACAAATACCGAGCGTGGGCAGGTTCAGTGAGAAGAGGGCCGGATCGCTCTTCGGCGCGTCCGCCGCGTACACACTCTGCGGTCCGCCGCTCAGAATCACGGCGCGCGGCGCGATCTCTCGAATCTTGGCCAGCGGCGTGTTGTACGGGTGTATCTCGCAATACACGTGGCTTTCACGAACACGGCGGGCGATCAGCTGCGTGTATTGAGCGCCGTAGTCCAAGATGAGCACGCTTTGCCGGTTCGACATGGGGGATGTCAGGCTGCTAGCACGGGTTTCGAGCGCGGGAAACGAGCGCTCCGAGCCGTTCTCGAGCTCCAGCACTTCCTAGCTGGGACGTGGCCTCAATCGCGCGGTTTGACGTAGACCACGACGTGCGAGCCGGCTTGGAGCGCGCGCTGGTGCATGCGGCGCACGGCGGCCAAGCTCGCCGCGCGCGGCTGCGGTGAGGCGCGCCACAACTCGACGATTCTGCGTCGCGGATCCAAGCTCTGAACGAGCTCTGCTCTTTGCAGCGCCTGCTCCGCGAGTTGCACGTCCCGGTCGGTCACGGCGCCGCGCGCCAGTCGTTCGAGGAGGCCGCGGACTTGCGCGACGGCTTCCGGAGCTCGACCTTCGAGCGCGTGGATTTCGATCACCAGCGCCGATGCGCTCGCGCCACCGAGCAGCCGCGCGCGGGCGGCTGACGCCAGTCCGGGTACGCGCAGCGCCTGCTCGAGCCAGCCGCGCGGCTGATTCAAGAGCCACTGCGTGAGCATGGCCTCGCGACTCGGCCCCGAGGTGGCGCTGGGCAGCGCCACGGCCACGTATGCGCTCGGTGTGGCGTTGCCCTGCGTGGTCGCCTCCATGGTGATCTCTCCGGCCCGCACCGCTGGCGCGCGGGCCGGTGCGCACGTCGAGCCGGCGACGCGCACCGGGCGCAGCCAGCGTTCCAGCTCAGTGGTCGCCGATTCGGCCTGCTGTTCGCCGGCGTTGGCCAGCACGGCCACGCGCCACGGACCCTGAAGCAGAACGCGACGCTCTGCTTCGGCGTCGAGAGTTGCGGCTTCCGAGAGCGCCGACCAAGTCCCACGCGGCTCGAGCAAGCTGGGACGCCCCGGTGAAAGCGAACGGATCGTGAGCCAGTAGCCCGGCGAAGGATCGGACCCGAGCCGGTCGAGCAGCTCGCTCCGCGCGACCGCGACTTCATGACCCGTCAGGCGCTGGGTGACGAGCGCGCGGCCCAGGGCCGTTGCCAGGCGTTGCGCGTGCGCGCGCGCGGTCTCGTCCGATCCCCGCGCCGGCCCGTGCGCGAGCAAACCCGCGCCATCGGCCGTGGTCCACGGTTCGATCGACACGCCGGTTTGATGCGTCACACGCGCTGCCAGTGCGTGCAGTACCGTTGCGGTGAGACCGGCAGACGCTTCGCTCTCCGCGCGAGCTCCGCAAGGACTTGCCAGCAGAATCCAGAGCTCTCCTTGTCCGGCCTCGAACCGAACGCGACGTTCGAGATCGGTCTTCTGCCAGCCGTCCGTCAGACGCTGGATCTCGTCAGCCAGCGCGGAGCTGGTCCGTGCGCCGGCCTCGCGCTGTTTCGTGGCGAAATGCACGACGCGCCGTTCGTCATCGGGCTCCTGGCGGTCGCTCAACACGCGCCACGCCAAAATGCTGGCCGCTTCGCGCGGGTCGTGCGCCACGAGCACGCTTTCGTCCAAGGCCCAGGCGGTATCTTCTGCGCCGGTCAGCGCGCGCTTGGCTTCCTCCAGCGTCACCAGCGCTGCGCGCGCGATGTCGCCGAGACGCGGACCGGGATCTCCGCGGGGCGGCGCGACGTCCATGCGCAAGCAGGCGCCGCGCGGACGTGCGACGGCCGTGACGCGTTCGATTGACCAGGCGGGTTCCAGCGCAGAGAGCCGCAGCGCGAGCTCGGAGCTCTCGCCGCCGATGGCGCGAGCCGCATGCAGCGCCGCGCCAGCTCGTGGCACGCGCAGAGCGATCGACAGGCTCCGTTCAGCGTCGGAGGCGGACACGCCCAGTACGTCGCGGGCGGGCCAGGGGTCTTCGGCGGGGTCGCCCTCCGGCCAGGGATCGAGGTCGGCGAGCGCCGCGCTGGCGGCATCCAGGATGCTCGATGGTCCGATCGCCGCGAAGGCTACGGCGTTGACGTTCCGGATCTGCTGGCGCCAGCTTTCGAGCTCCGCCGCGTTCGGAATGGCCTGGCCGGTTCGGTCGACGCCCAGTTCGGCGGAGCATGCCGCCACGGCTGTGTCGGCATCACCGCTGAAGGCGCGCAGCTGCAGGTTACGCAGGCGTGTACGCGCGGTTCGCAGCGCCGGCTCGCTCTCCTGCACGGGCGTGCTCAGCGCGAGAGACGCAGCCCGCACGAAGCGAGCGGCTGCGTCGGGCGAAGCGACGAGCACTGCGGCCTGAAAGCCCAGTGCGTGCACATGACTGTGTGCGTCGCTCGTGCCGCCCTCGGCGAGCCGCGCGGCGACCAGTGCGCTGAGTGCGACCGATGCGCGCGCGCCGAGGTCGTGCGCGGCCGCGAGCGCCAGCGCGCCGGCCGGATCCCCTTGACGTGACATCAGGCCGAGCAGCGGCCTTTCGTCGACCTCACGCACCTCGATGCGGCGCAGGTGCAGTGGCTTCGGCCCGGCGCTCTCGAGCGAACCGCGCGCCGAGCCGCAGCCTGAAGCGAAAGCGAAGCACAGGCCGAGCGCGCTCGTGAGGAGCCAGGAGCCGGAAAGGCGCACGCACGTCGTCTACCACAAGAGGGAAGCCAGGCGTGCGCGTCAATCGCAGCCGACTCCGCGCGCCGCTCTCACGCGGCGAGTGGGCCTGCGTTCAGCAGCGCTTCTAGACGACTGCGAATCTTGTGCTTCTTCGAGTAAACCGTCTTCACGCTGATGTGCATGCGCTCGGCGATCTGTTCGGGTTCGAGGCCGTCCGCATAGTACAGCGTGATGAACTCGCGGTCTTTCTCGGTGAAGCTCTCGAGCAAGCGGCTGACGAGCCGCGCGCGCTCGCGCAGGACACACACCTCACTCGGATCGGGAATTTCGCTGGTCAGCGCTTCGGCTTCGCCGAGGCCCGTGCGTTTCGGCTCCCGGCGCACGCTGCGCAGGAAGTCGTACGTCGTGTGGATCGCGAGCATGCCGATCCAACTCCCGAGCTTGTTACCGCGGCCGGGCTCGAAGCTCTTGAGCTTGCGCTTGTCGTTGGCGAGTAGCTGAAAGCACAGTGTGGCGTGGATCTCACGCACGTCTTCGGGTCCGATCACGGCGCTGAAGCGCGCAGTGACGCGCGTGATGCAGCGATAGATGAGACGCGCGTAACGCGCATCGAACTCGCGCCACGCTTTGTCGCTGTCCGCGAGCATGCCCGCGAGCAGCGCCTGGTCGGCGGACAGCGCGTAGGGCGCCGGGTCTGCGGCGAGTTCCTCGAACAGCGGGGCACACGGGGCGGTGGTGACTGAAGGTGCGCTCGATGAATGAAGTTCGGAACTCAACATGCCTCTCGATCCTCCCGCCGACTGTGCGGCTGAGCGGCTCTAGAGCACCCGGCATGCCAAGGGATTTTCTAGTGAGAATAAGTGTTTACGCGGCGTAACAGGCGTAACTTCGAACGCTCGCGGTGTCACACGTGACGCGTCCCCCTGCAGCATCGTACGTCCGCGCGCGCCTACGATTCCCCCATCCGCGCCCGAGTACGCGCCGCGACGCGTCGTGTTAGACTGGGTGTGTGCCCGCCCGCCTCCAGGCGCTCTGGCTGCTCACGCTGGCGCTGCTTCGAACCCTGCTGAGGCTGCTATTTCGACGTAGCAAGCGCGGCGGAATCAGCGCCTTTCGCGCGAACTACGACGCGGACGGCTTGCCTCCGGTGACGGCGGAAGAGAGAAAGCGACTGCCCGCCTTCAGTCGCTGCATCGCGTGTGGCTTGTGTGATCGAGGTGAGGGGCGACGCATCGCGGCGTCCGGTGGAGCGTATCGGGGCCCGATGGCGCTCGTGCTCGCGGCCTCGCGCAGCATGCCGGATTTCCGTGCGGCGGCTTACAGCTGGAGTTTCGTGTCCGACGAGGTGCTGGCGGAAAAGGAACGGATTTGTCCGACTTTGGTGCCCTTTCGGGACATCGCGCGCTTCGTGCGCGAGAAGGCGGCGGCCGTGGGTGGTCCGCTGCCATTGTCGCCCAAGCTTCAGTCCCTGGCGAGCCGTCGCGAGTTGCTGGTCGAGAGCGACGCCGAGCTCGAGCCACGCCCCGGAGCCGCGCTGGTCGACACGCACTGACCGCGACTCCCGGGTGGAGCACGGCTGCTCTTGCCAAGACTTTCTGGAGGCAATGGTAGTACACAGGCCAAGCCATGACAGACCAGAAGCAGATTCCGCTGCCCCCGCTCTCGGGCTGGGCTCTCATCCTAGGCGCCTCGAGTGGCTTTGGCGAAGCCGTTGCTCTCACGTTGGCCGAAGCTGGCATGTCCATCGTCGGTGTTCACCTCGACCGCCGCTCCACGATGCCGAACGTCGAGCGCATCTGCGGGCGCATCCGCGAATTCGGGCGAGAAGCCTGGTTTTTCAACGCCAACGCCGCAGATCCGGACAAGCGCGCCGAGGTGTTGAACGAAATCGCGCGGCGCTTCGGCGAGCGCGGGAGCGGTGAGCAGCTGCGCATTTTGCTGCACTCGATCGCGTTTGGAACGCTCAAGCCATTCATCTCGGGCGACTCGGCCGAAGAGTGTAGCCAGAAGCAGATCGAGATGACCTGCGACGTGATGGCGCACAGTCTCGTGTACTGGGTTCAGGACATGCTGCGCCGGGATTTGCTCAGCAATGAAGGCCGTATCTACGCCATGACGAGCACCGGCTCGTCGTCCGTGTGGAAGGGTTACGGCGCGGTCAGCGCGGCCAAGAGCGCGCTCGAATCGCACATCCGCCAGCTCGCCCTCGAGCTCGGCCCGCGCGGTATCACGGCCAATGCGATCTGTGCGGGCGTGACGAACACGCCGGCCGCGCAAAAGATACCGGGGTTCGACAGCATGTCTCAGGTGGCCATCCGCAAAAACCCGGCACACCGCCTGACCTGCACCGAGGACGTGGCGCGCGCGCTGGTTGCGCTGGCGCAACCGTGCACGTACTGGCTGAACGGCAACGTGCTGTTCGTGGACGGCGGGGAAGCGCACAGCGGCTGAGAACAGCGCCGCGTACTGCCGCCGCGTTCACTTGATGCGCATCAGGCGCGGCGCGGCGCTGAACGCCGCCAGGTGTCCGCTCTCTTCTGCCACGTACACCGAGCAGCGCTCGTCCACGCGGAGCAGGTCCGGGATCAAATCGGAGGGCACGGCGCCGATGATTTCACCGTCCCGCGGCCGTACCACGTGCACTCT
>DATHEN010001384.1:0-2906 GCA_035318565.1 Polyangiaceae bacterium | reverse complement strand
TCGAGCACGGATCGCGCGTCCACCGATAGCTCGCCCAGCCGCTCACCGATGGCCGTTCTGAGCGTGTCCGGAACGAAGCCGAGCTGCCGATCCAAAAGGCCGGCTTCGCCGCGCACGGCGAGAAAGCGCACAAGCTCCATGAGAAACAGCGCATTGCCCTCACTAGTCCGCAGGGCGGCCTGGACCACCGCCTGCGAAACATCGCGGCCGAGCTCCCGAGCCAGTACGTCCCGGACGGCTTCCGGGCCGAACCGGCCGAGCTCGAGGCGACGCGCCCCGCGCGCCGTACGACGCAGGATCTCTGCGCTCTGTGCGGGCATGCCGTCCAGACTCCGTGTAGTCGCCAAGGTCAGCACGCGGGCAGTGCGGCTCTGATCCGAGAGCAAGGACAAGAGCTGCAAGGACGACGCGTCCGCGGCATGCAAGTCCTCGAGCACGATGCAGAGCGGAAGCTGCTGACCGGCATCGCAGAGCAGGCTGGCGATGGCATCGAACAGGCGGAAACGCGCCGTTTCGGGCTCTGGTGGCTCGGAGATGCTCGGGCCGCCGAGCGCGCCGCGCAGCTCCGGAAGCCACGGCTCGATGAACGGCGCGCGCGCGCGAAATAGCTCGAGTAACCCTGCCGCACGCACGCGCGAGAGCGCACGCAACACCTGAATCCAGGGCCAGTAAGGCGGCGCGCCGCCCGCCTCCCAGCAGCGGCCCCAGAGCGTAGCAAAGCCGCGCGCAGCGGCCTCTGCGCACGACTCTTCCACCAAACGGCTCTTGCCGACCCCCGCCTCGCCCGTGATCAGCCAGACGCTCCCCTGCGCGCGCTCGGCTGCATCGATCGCTCTGCCCAGCGTGGCGATTTCCGCTTCACGGCCTGGCAGTCGATGCTCTTCACGCGACACGGTCGCTTTCATCATGCCACAGGGCGGCGCCCACTTCGGCCCCGATTCGTCGCCCCGCTAGCTGGACGAAGACTCCACGGACGTCTCGAGCGTGCGGCGTTGCTTCACGCTAGCGGGCACGAAGTTTTGTCGGACGGCCAGCGGCTTGAAGCCGAACCGCAGCAGGTTCCTCTCGGAAGGATTGGGCTCTCCGGGGATCGCCACACCGGTTTCCGTATAGAGGGTGCGGCATCCCAGCGAGAACGCCAAACGCAGCCGGTGCGCGATCAATGCAGACTGCGCACCGCGTCCCCGACACTCCGCCGACGTTGCCGCAGCCTGAAGGTAGCCCACGTCCCCATCCACGAAGAGACTCGCCGCAGCGATCGCCCTACCCGCGTCACGCGCCAGAAAGCAGTACCAGCGTGATCTGGCCGTGAGCGCCATCCAGAGCTCGGCCGTTGCTCGGGGCAGCTCGAAGTTTCGCGCGATGATCATGGCGAACGTCTCCGCGGAAGCGCTATCCACGCGCGCCACCTCGATCGACCCGGGGCTTTCCGGAAGCGGACCGCTGCGGCGAGCGAGTTTCAACCAGGGCCGGTGAAAGGGCACGAGTCCTGCCACGCAGAGTTCGGCGGCGGCGGCACGTTCGCAGCCCGGTGACACGTGGACCATGTAGTCGGTCACGCCCATGCCCGCGTAGTGCGCGGAGATCGCGCTCGCCGAGAGCGCTCCGTCCTCGCCGAAACCGATCACCCGATTGAGCATGAAATGACGAACGCCAGGGGCTCCGAGCACGAGAGCTCGCCCGAACCGCTCCGTGCTCAGACCGAGGCGCCGGCGGCTGACTCCCTCGAGCGCCGCGAACGCGTCCTTCCACGCCTCCTGCTCCAACTCCTCGGATTCATTGACTGAAGCATTCATAACCGGCCTCCGATTCAGAGGCGTTCAGTCGCGCGGAACACCGTTCCGGAGCAGCGCACGCCTGAATCGAGAAGGGTGCCGCCAACACCGAGCGGCCCACCAAAGGGAAAAAAGGACCATGGAGAATCTGCCGCTCTATCTGTTGCTCGCCGTATTTGGCTTCTTCGCCGTCTGGGATGGAATTCGCCCGGCACGAAAGTTCGAGAAGATCCCGCTCTGGCGCGCGAAGGGCATCTTGTTTCTCGTGCTGGGTCTGGCCGTCAGTTCCGCCGTGCCGCTGTTGACCGACGAATGGCTCGCGCGGCACCAACTCATCGACGCCAGCGGCCTCGGCATCGCCGGCGGGGCCATCGTCGGTTTGCTCGTGACGCAACTGGTCGGCTACTGGTGGCACCGAGCGCTCCACCGCGTGCCGCTGCTCTGGCGCTTCCATCAGATGCACCACAGCGCCGAGCGTGTCGACATCTACGGATCCCTTTACTTTCACCCGGTTGACATCGCGGGGTTCACGCTCATGGGCAGCGTGGCGCTGGTTCTACTCGTAGGGGTGCGACCGGAAGCAGCGGTCATCGCCAGCATCACGTCCACGTGCATCGCGATCTTCGGCCACGCCAACGTGAAGACGCCGCGCTGGCTCGGGTACATCGTGCAGCGGCCCGAAAATCACGCCGTTCACCACGAGCGCGGTGTACACGCCTACAATTACGGAGATTTTGCCTGCTGGGATCTCGTGTTCGGTACGCACAAAAATCCGGAGACGTGGAACGCCAAGGCGGGCTTCTATCATGGGGCGTCGCGCCGAATTGGAGCGCTGCTCCTCACGGCAGACGTCAGCGAGGAGCCGCGCGATAGCGCCGCGCCCTCTACACGCGAGCCGCTCGTCGCCTGACCCGAGTCGGCTCGATGAGCCAGAGCTAAGAGTGCACCACCTGGGCGTCCCCGCTGCTGGCCAGGGTCTTGCTGAGCTCCGCGGCAAAGCGGCTCGGGTAGCTGAAGCGGACACCTGGCGGAAGGACGAGCACTGCGAGTCCGGTGAGCGCCCAGCCGAGATCATCCGGGTGACTGAGCAGAACGGGTACGTAGCGCTCGTTCTGCTCTCCGCCCCATTCG
>DATHEN010001383.1:0-2211 GCA_035318565.1 Polyangiaceae bacterium | reverse complement strand
TGCGCCGTCTTCGCGCCGCACGCTCGAGCCGAAGAAACGAAAGCGCACCGGTTCACCGACCACGACTCCGAGCTCGTGCGGCGGCAGCTCGGCCTCGCTGCCCTCGTCCAGGCCAAACGGCGCGACGCACAGCGCCACGATCGGCGGCTCGACCCCGGGCACGGCGGGCATGGGGCTCTCGATGCCGACGTAGTACGCGCGCGCGCTGCCGCCGCGGATCCGCAGGCCTTTGCCGCGGCGGACCAGGCCGAAATAGGCTGCGCCGCGCGCCACGGCCAGATCCGGATCTTCGCCCGGGAGCACGCGCGCGGGCGGCGCGCCGTCGGCTGCGAGCCAGGCGTTGAGCGTCGTCAGTAAGCGTTCGCGGAGTGCGGGCGCCTTCACGACCCCGCCGTTGAACAGGACCGCAGTCGGACGCAAAATCTGGCCGGTGCTGGCCGCGCCGAAGCCGGGCACGCTGGCTGCGGCGCCCGCCTGACGGCTCAAGAACGCAGCGAGATGCTTGGTGATGGCGGCGTCCGCTGCGTACGGCAAACCGATTTGCGTCAAACCGGCGCGTGCGCGGGTCTGGGGCCGCGCCGAGACGTCTATCTCGGGGAAGAAGCCTTGAACCAGGCTGCGTTCGATTTCCACGCGCGTGAGCTCGCTGCGAATGGCGTTGCCGAGCAACGCCGAGCCCTTGCCGGCGATGACGACCGGCATGCTGCTTACGCTCGGATCCGAGAGCAAGCGTTCCTTGGCCTGCCTGCAGCTGTAGGCGAGCGCGCTCATCTGCCAGCGGTCGAGATCGTGATCGCCCAACTTTTGGCGAACCACGTGCGACAGCGCGAGGTCCATGTTGTCACCGCCGAGCAGGATGTGATCGCCCACGGCAACCCGATGGAGCTCGAGCTTGCCGTCGTGCTCGACGGCGGCGATGGCGGAGAAGTCCGTGGTGCCGCCCCCGATGTCGATCACCAGCACCAGGTCGGCGGGCTTCAGCAGCTCACGCCAGCCGTCGCGATGCGCATCCAGCCAGGCGTAGAGCGCGGCTTGTGGCTCTTCGAGCAGGGTGAGGTTTTCTATGCCGGCGGCATACGCCGCCTCGACCGTGAGATCGCGCGCAGCGGCATCGAACGAGGCCGGTACCGCCAGCACCACTTCCTGCTCTGCGAGCAGGACCTCGGGCTCGGCCTCAGCGCGCTCCGCCTGCCAGGCCTCGGCGAGATGATCGAGGTAACGGAACGATGCCTCGACCGGTGAGATTTTCTCCACGTCGTGTGGCGCGCCGATCGGCAGAACGGGCGCGCGCCGGTCGATGCCTGTGTGAGACAGCCAGCTCTTCGCGCTCGAAACCACGCGCGCGACCGCCTCGGCGCTGCGCGTGCGCGCGTATTCACCGACCGCAAAACGCCGGTCTGGGTCCCAGGGCAGGGCCAGGGCAGCTTCGCTTTCATGCGCGAAATAGATGAAAGAGGGTAGCAAGGCCCGGGCTTGCACGCTGCCGGCGGCGAGCAGCTGCGGAACTTGGAGCACGCCGGGGCGCGCGCTTTCATCTGCCAGGATCTGCGCGGCCAGCGCACAGTGCGTGGTTCCGAGATCGATGCCGATCACGTAGCGGGAAGACTGACTCACAGCTCCACCTCCGCCGGCGCGAGCACGTGAGGATCATGGTCTCCGACCAGCTCGGGCAACGCCAGCGAAGCCGCACGCCAGCCCTTGTGTCGCAGCACGCCGCGGTACGGCCCGCTGCCCTGCACGTCGCCGACGAGCTTGACCGTCTTGGCGTCGAAGCCGGCTTCGAGCTCCACCCGTGAGCCTTCCGCTTCGCTGCGGATCGCAGTCACGGTAGCCAGGCTCGCCAGCGCCTTGCGGCAGCCTTGGTGGACCACACGCGCGGCGGCGCCGACCTCGCCGTCGGCGTAGCTGCCGATGTCTTGCTGGATGAAATCGACGAAGCGGCCTTCGCGTTGCAGCAGTGAAAGGAGCTGCAGCGCGGCACGCTCGGGCGCGACGAACGCGGGAGCCGGGCGCGCGGCAGACGCCGGTTCCGGCGCTTTGGGCGCTGGTGGCAGCGCGGGAGGCTCGGCCGGTAACTGCTGCACGTGGGCCGCGAACTTCGCATCGAACAGCACGCGAAAGAAACACACCCAGCACAGCCAGAGACGCACGAAAAAGGAGGGTTCTGCTTCGGACACCATGTCATTCCTTGGCGCGGCCAAAGATCTTCGA
>DATHEN010001382.1:0-6578 GCA_035318565.1 Polyangiaceae bacterium | reverse complement strand
CTCCGGGGCAAACGCAGCCGGACGCAGGAACACGAATACTGCTCCCGCCGTCATACCGAGCATGGCGAGCGCGATCACGAAAAACGCGAAGTGGTACCAGCCCACCACGCTCAGGATGCGCGTGACCACGATCTCGAACATCAGCGTGCTGAGCGCGACAAGAAAAACACCCGCGTAGGCCCGGGTTCGCTGAAGCTCTGCACTTGCCATACGACTCTTCGACCCCGGACTAGTAGCGGTTGATGATCTTGAAATCCGGCGGATGCGGCGCCGGTACGCGAATCAGCCCGACCCGACCCGGCGTCACAGCCTCGCGCAGAATGCGACAATTGGGCTCACAGCGCAGCGCTTCGTGGAAGTGATAGGAGAGCAGCAGATCGTCGCGCGGCAGCGTGGCCTTCACTTCGATGAGATTCATGCTGGCGCGCACTTCACCGCGGCCACGGATCAGCGCGCTTACCTGCGAGCGCGTCCGGTAGACGCGAAAGCCGAGCACCTGCGGCAACGGAGCGAGCAAGTCCGGCGCGGCGTCGACGTCTGCACGCGGCTGCTGAGTGATCACCCAGCCGATGTTGTAAAGCTTCAGGTACTGCGCGAGCTCTTCATGGCCGGCCGTGCGCCCCTTGAAAACGCGAAAAAAATTGGCCTCGGCATGCGCCAAGTTGCGCTCCACGAAACCGCCCATGACTTCCACGCCGGCTTCTCGCGCCAGGCGTTCGCCGAGTCCCCCGTGCTCGACGAGCACTCGCGCCCCTTTCGGGACGTTTTGCTGCACCCAGACCACGGCTTGATCCACTACTCCCGCGAGCGGTATTTCGTGCGGTAAGCCGTAGTGAAAGGTCGCGAGCTGGGGCGCTTGCGGAAACGCCATGTGCCCGTACTTCGAGAGCGGTGAGGGTGAGCCGTCGTAGCCGGGCTTCGGTTCTGGCAAGGCGCGCGGAAAGAAATAGAGGGCCTGAACCAGCACGTGTTGGACGATCACGGCGGCAGCAACCCAGCCTGCCAAGACGAAGCTGGGATGGTTCGCGATCACCCGGCGCTGCGCCCAGAGTGTCTCCAGGAAGCTCGCCGCGGGTAGCGTGCCAAACAGCGCGAGCGGCATCGCGTTGCGATACGGCTGAGTTTGAGCGCCGCCCGGCAGATAGACGCCGAAGTACGTCAGCAGGAACAGCACACCGAGAGCGACGGACCACGGCAAGAACCTGCGGTCCCCGGCCTTGCGCCACGAATGAAGCCCCGCAACGGCGAGCGCCAGCACCAGAAAACGCACGCCCGTTCGTGTGCCGATGACGCCCGTGTCACTCCCGTCCCGGAGCAGACCGGCGAAGTCGCTCCACAGATACGGCGCGCCGCCCTGCGCGTAGTACGCCGAGTCGAGCACGTAGTGCCAGTGCGAGAGGGCGCTCCGCAGCCAATACGCGTTCACGACCAGGACGAACACACCCGTCGCGACGATCGCCAGGTGCTCGCGACGGGAAAGTTGCCGGCGCCTGCGCCAATACACAGCGAGCATCGGCGCCGCGACGGCGAAGAACACGTACGGATGAATCAGGTGAGCGAGGGCCAGGGCGACCGCGCAGCAAGCGATCATCACGCCGCGCCATTTGCCGCGCCGCTCCACGAAGCGGTAAAACAGCGCGCACGGCAAAAGGCCGAGGTACGCGACCGCGGCGTAGGACACCATGCCAACCCACCACGCCCAGTGAAAGAACGAATCGAAGAACCATAACAGGGACGAAAAGCCCGCCGCGATCAGGCTCGCGCTGGGGCTCTGCTCCATGAGCCGGCTGGACACGAATACTACGAGCGGGCCAAAGAGCATCACTGCGAGCACGAAGCCATTGAAGGCAATGGCTTCGTGTACGCCGAGCGCGTGGAGAGCGTACGTCCAGAGCTCCCAACCCTTGTTCCCAGCGTCGAAAATCGTGCCCTCGGGCTGCCCGGCGAGCAGAGACACATCGTACGCCCAGCTCCGGCCCCAGCGCTCTAGCGCCTCGAGCACACGGAACGTCTGCCCGGCGTGCACGTCGTAGTCTTCACCAGTCAGCGCACGCGGCGCGAAGATCGCTCCCAGCGAGACGAAGTAACAGGTCAAGGCAACATGGCCGGCGGCGACTGCCAGGCTGGCAGCGCGAGTCAGTGATTTGTCACCGCGCAGCATCTAGAGTGCTCCGGTGAACGCCGCCGTCCGCGCCGTGAACCGCCTGCCGCGCGGCTGGCTCGCGACCTTCGCGCTGCTCGCGATCTTCGCGGGGCACGTGCTGCTGACGTTCTACTTCGAACGGCCCGAGTCGTTCTTGAACGACCTGCCGGTGATGGGCGCGGATTTCGATACGCATTATGGCCAGGCGTCGCGCTTCGTGGATGCCATGCGCGGCTACGGCAAGACCTGGTCGTACGATCCGTCGCTTCTGGCGGGCCGCCCGGCTGGAGTGTTCTTCGATTGCGACAACAAGGCCTGGAACTTCTGGACGTACGCGCTGCACGCGGCGGGCCTCTCCAAGGGCTTGGCCTTCAACACCTTCGTGATCGCGGCGTTCCTCGCCATCCCCTGGCTCGTGTTCCTCGGCGCGAGACTGTTCGGTTTCGAGCTCGGAGCTGCCGTGCTCGCGGCTGCGGTGGCGAGCGCGCTCTGGTTCTTCGACTCGCAGACTCACTATTTCTGGTGGATCGGCATGATCACCTGGACGCTGGGCAGCGCCTTCTCGCTGATTCCACTCGGCCTGTTCTATCGATTTTGTCGAGCCCCACGCCGCGGAACGGGCGAGCTCACCGCCATCACGCTCGCGCTCTGCCTGTTCATCCACCCCTTCACGTTCTTCGTCTTGTTCTTGCCGATGGCACTCTTGTACCTGCGCGCGCGCCCTGGCTTCACACGCGAGCAGCGCTGGGGCGTGCTCGGCATCGCGGTCTTCGCGATCGTGGCGAACGCGTTCTGGCTGTGGCCCGTACTCAGGTTTCGCCACTACTTCCTCGAATCACCGTATTACAGCCTGGCGCCCGTATCCGCCCTGTTCACGGATTTTCTCGAGCTTGCCATGGACCCGAACGACACCGGCATGTTCATGCGCACGGCGTTTCGTTTCTTGTTCTGGGGTCTCGGCGTCGCGGGATTGATCCTGTGGAAGCGGGCTTCCGACGACCGCTTCGCGCCCTTCACGCTCGCGGTAGCCGCCCTGCTCGCCGAGGCGTATTTGGGCCGGTACCTGCCGCTCACCTCGCACATTCAACCGTATCGCTTCGTGGTGCCCGCGACCTTGCTGCTCAGCCTCGCCGCGGTGGCATTCGTGACCCACGCGGGCACACGCGCGGCGTTCGCGAACGCCGCATGGCCGGCGCGTGCGGTACTGGTCGCGCTCTCGGTGTGCACATTTCAGTTCCTGGTGCACGACATCCTGTTCTTCTTCCCGGAGCTGATCCCAAAACAGCAGGGTCGCGGTCCCGAAGCCTTCGAGATCGTCACTCCCACCGGCTATCCGAGAAACTACGATCACCGTCACCCGCTGCCGTTTTCCGGTGGGGATCCCGCTGCGCGCTGGTTCGAAGCGCGGCAGCCTCTCGATGGCCGCATCCTGGTCGAGCCGCCGGTGCTCGGCGAGCGGCTCGCCGCGCTCGTGCCGGGCGCCGAAGTCATGGGCGGCATTCGCGAGCGCAACCAGGTGCACACGCTGTCGAACTTCTTTCGCAAGTATCCGGAGCGCGAAGCCTCTGCGGACGAGTTCGCGCGTTACCTCGAGCGCTACGCGATTCGCTGGGTGGTGCTCGAAATGCGGCGCAAGCTCCCGGCGGGCTACGAACGCTTGCTTCGACCTGCCGGAGACTTGCCCGACCTGGGCATCTACGAGGTCGTGAAACCGGCCAGTTTCTTCGCCAGCGGCAGCGGTCATTTGCGCGCCTCGCTCAATCGCATTCAAGTCACGAACACGGATCCCGCAGTGCCCATCGTGCTCCGTTACCACTACCTCGAGACGCTCGTGTGTGAGCCCGGGTGCAAGCTCGAGCGTGAAGCGGTGCCGGGAGCGCCGCTTCACTTCGTGCGCATCCCGGCACCCCATCCCAGGAACTTCGTGCTGAGGAACGCGTATTGACCCGCGCGTGGCCGCTCAATAGCACACGATGCCGAAGCGACCCGGGTAACAGCCAGGCGGCGGCCTACATGCACCAACGTCATATCCGCAGTTGCGGCAGGTCAGCGCACCACTGCCGTACTTCAAGCCGAAGGCCCAATCGATATCCTGACAGCGTTTGGCGCCGACGCTGTCGCCTTCACACTGTTCTGGCCCTTCGATTTTTCCGTCGCCGCACACCGCCGAAACGCACGCGGAAAAGTCGGCCGTGCACTGGTTGCAGGTCAGCGTTCCGCTCGCGAACCCCCAGTGGACGCACAACCTGGAGTCGAGGCCGAAGTCGCTGCCGTCACACTGTTCGAGCGTTTCGCGCCGCCCGTTTCCGCACGCAGGGGCGACGCAGCCTGACTCATCCATCGCGCAGTCGCTCTTGCAGCGGAGCACGCCGCTCGCATACTGAAGAGAGATACACGAGAGCCCGTTCAGGTTGAACCCATCGCACTGCTCGTTTTCCTCGATCACTCCGTTGCCGCACCTCGGAGCGCTGCCCGTACCACCCGTACCTCCGGTACCCGGCGGCTGACAGCCATCCGGCCACACGGGCGCGGCCAACAGAAAGCCGCTCAAGCCCAGCACTCCCATGGCACCCGCACGCATGTCCAACATTGTTCGGTGTCTCCCGGAGACTTCGCTCCCCCCCGACTTACGTGCGTTGGTAGCAGGAGGCTAGGATTCCGGCGGCCAATTTGCGGGAAAACGCGGCCAGCCTCGAACGCGCTGACGAAAGTGTCACACGCAAGCGTATTGAAAAAAGCGGCCTTTCGACTTTTTCCGAGGACCCGAGCGTGGCACGGCGTGAACCATGGTCTCGATACAGCGATTAATCACAGGCTCGGGCTTGAGAGGTGCGCGCGGACTCCTGCTGGCGAGCGCGCTGGCCGCGGCATCGTTTTTTCCGACACGCTCGGCGCAAGCTTGCTCGCAACCCGCACCGCCAGTGGAGCTGATCGGTTACCCGGCGGACGGCGCCACGCAGGTGCCCACCGACGTTCGGCCCATCTACGACACGATCCGCGCAAACACGCTACAGGCGAGCGCGCTTGCCAGCGCAACGTTCGAGATTCGATCGTCGAACGGCACCGTCATCCCGGCCACCGCCGCACTCTCGCCGTACGCCTGGCACTTCGAGCTCACACCACAGCAGCCGCTTGCCGCGAATACGAGCTACGCGCTGGTAGCCACGCTCCCCGCGCGCGACGGGGGCACCGTGAAGGACTCGGTCACATTCACGAGCGGATCTGCGCCGGCAGCGCCACCCCGCGCGCCGCACGACCTCTTCCTCCAGAACTATCACTACAGCGGTCCGGTCAACTCGTGCGGTCCCATACAGCGCGCCACTTGCGTGGCCGTCCCCGCTGGACAATTCGTCGTGATGGCTCCGCCGCCACCCTTCGCCGGCACCACGTACCTGCTGCGAGAAGCCGAGTTGACGAGCGTGTTCACCGCGAGCTCAACGAACTTGCCGCCTTCAGGCTGTCTCACTTTCCGTACGCGGGCGCCGAACGGCAGCTTGAGCGAGCCGGTTTTGCGTTGCGCCGAAGCCAGCCCGCACTTCGAGCTCAGCGGCAGCGCGCAAATCGGCTGCACGCCCGAGGGTTTGACTCAAGATGGCCGGCCTGTTGCACCCGGCCGGGCCTGCTCGATTTCGCACAGCTCCACGAGCAGCGGCGCAGCGTGGTTCGCCGCAGCGCTGGCGTTCATCGGCGCATTCCGAGCGAAACGCCGCAGCAAACGCTAGGCCGAGGCCGAGCCTCCCGAGACCGGGAGTGCCGTGCTAGGTAGGCCGACGCAATGCGTATCGCGACCTGGAACGTCAATTCCCTGAACGCTCGTCTCGAAAAGGTTTCGTGGTGGCTCGAACGCGCGCAGCCCGACGTGCTCTTGATGCAAGAGACGAAGCTGACGGACGAAAACGCACCGGTCGAAGAATTCGCGCGACTGGGTTACGAGCTCGCGCACCACGGTGAGGGTCGCTGGAACGGCGTGGCGATCGCGAGCCGCGCCGGCATGAAGGACGTGATCACGAACTTCGGCGAGCCGCTCAAGCCGTCCACGACGCCGGACGTGCCGGACGACGAGCCGCTGCGCGAAGCGCGCATGATCTCCGCGGTATGCGGCGGGATTCGCGTGGTGAGCCTGTACGCGCCCAACGGCCGCACGCTCGATTCGATTTTCTACCAGGCAAAGCTCACTTGGTACCAATGCCTGGCCCGCTGGCTACAGAACACGCGCACCCCGAGCGAAGCCTTGGTCCTCGGCGGCGATTACAACATCGCGCCCACCAATGCGGACGTCTGGGACGCCACTGCGTGCCACGGCGGGACGCACGTTTCCGCGCCGGAACGCGACGCCTTCGGCAATCTCTGCAGCTGGGGGCTCATCGATTCTTACCGCCGCCTGCACGACGAACCCGCTCGCTTCACGTGGTGGGACTACCGCGCGGGCCACTTC
>DATHEN010001381.1:0-4301 GCA_035318565.1 Polyangiaceae bacterium | reverse complement strand
AGGCAATTATTGGAGAGGGGTGGTCGATTCTCGGCGCGGATGGTGAACGCATCCAAGGCGCGAGGTGGATCGACTACAATGGCTTGAGAATTTTTATAGGTGGCAACCTGGACGACACGAACCCGTTTGTGGCAAAATTTGCCGCTCGAGAGGGCTCTGACCATGGCCAACCCTTCTCAATGGTCCTTGGTTACACATCCGGCACACAGAACTGCAAAGTGAACTGGGATGGCTGTAGGATTCGTGTCCATCATGGCGCGTTCGTTGAGATTCGGGCGAGCAGCTACTACGAGCTTCGGGTCGGCTCGGGTGCCGGATTCATGCTCCATCTCAAAGAATGGCTCGCACGTCTCAAGGCATTTGCCGCTCGATTTAGTCGAGCTCGAACGGCTTGAAGCAAGGACGACGCTTGGAGTGGCGGCCGTTACTTCACTTGTAATGGCGCCGCTTCATTGCTGACTCCGCCGCTCCGGTAGCGCGGCCGGAGTCGCGCATTTGTGGGCCCGGCATCCGTGCCTTACACTAGCGCAATGAACGTCCGGTTCAGGCGCACCGGCGTACGGCGTTATGCGGTCGTCGTCACCCTCGCAGGCGAGCCGCCTCGTGCGATGAATCCAGCGCCAGCTTACGATGACGACATCCCACACGACCTCGTGCACTACGTCGTCGAGGCTGAACTGGGCCTCACGAATGGAGTGTACGGCCGCGCCGCTCGAGGCGCCGGCACGTTCATCACGACCGCAGAACGAGACGTCAGCCCGAGGGAGCGCGCGCGCAAGCAGCGTAAGCAACGGAGACGCGAGCGAGCTCTGGGTGCTCAGGATGCGCGCCATGCGGCGGACATGGCACAGTCAGAGCGCCTCGCTGCGTTCTGCGACGTCGCTTGGCGACGCAAGCAGGGTCAGCACCCGGATCCAGCGCGGTCAGCGCCCGTGCCGCGAACGGAGGATGCCGCGGATGTCGAGCGCCTGGTCTCCCGCCTGGACGTGATCGCACCACTGTGGCGCGCACTGTCTGTAGGGGACGAACTCGTTTTCGAGTGGCCCAACGTCGTGCCGACTCCGGGGGACCAGCGGAACGCCGGGCGCGCCCAGGAACCGTGAACGGTCGTGCTTCGGTTATGTCGGTGGTCGTTTCTGTCGGGCTCAGCGCACTGAAGTGGATCGTTGCCACCGCGCTCGTGAGCGTGGGCTGCGCGGCACGCGCGGGCACCGAGCACGGTTCTGCAAATCACGGCAGCGCAAATGAACGACCATCCCCATCTGCAGAGCCGGAGCACGAGCGCGCGACTGACGTAGGCGCAGACGTAGACGTAGACGGCGATCGTGACGCTGACGTCGAAGAGGGGGAGTATCGCAGTCTGCGGGTGGCGGGATTTTTACCCGCTGTGCTCTACGTGCCGCGATCGGGCGAAGCGGCGCCGCTCGTGGTGGCGGGGCACGGCGCGGGAGGGCGCCCGGAGGATGAGTGCGAGTACTGGCGTGCGCTGACGCATGGGCGGAGTGTCGTGCTGTGCCTGCGCGGGCGGCGCATCAGCCACTATTACTCTGGCAGCTACTATTACCCGACTCACATCGTGCTCGGGCGCGAGCTGCGCGCGGCGATGCGCGCTTTACGTGCGGCGCCGGACGTGGAGATCGCGGAAGGGGCGCACGTGTATGCCGGATTTTCGCAGGGCGCGATCATGGGGGCGATCATGATCGTGGACCATGCCCGTGCGTTTCCTCGGCTCGCGCTGATCGAGGGCGGATTTCAGTACTGGAATATCGCACGGGCGCGCCGCTTCAAGCGGAACGGCGGACAGCGCGTGCTGTTCGTTTGCGGTACGGCTTGGTGTGCAAACGGCGCGCGGCAAACTGCCGCCTGGCTGCGGGGGGCGGGCGTGCAGGTGCGCCTCGAGCACGCACCCTTCGCGGGGCACACGCCGGGCGGCGCGGTAGAAGACCGCACCCGCGCGGCGTTACCCTGGCTTCTGAGTGCAGATACCGAAGACGAAGAGCCGCTTCGAACGACGGCGGGAACGACCCTCGAGCTCGCAAGATGAGCTCCTTCGGCGGACATTTGCAAGCGCTGCACACACGCGGCAGCCCGAATAGCGTCCAGCGGTAGGACGTGCTCGGGAGTCAATGTTTCGCACCGAGCGGCGAGCGCAAGCGGCGAGAGGCTCCGTTGCTCCGGCAGTGGTTGGATGTGGTTTCCAACGCTCGGGCAAATGAAGTCGAGCCGTCAGGAATCAAAGATTCATGCGGGGCAGACCACGCGGAAACTGGAGCTGGATTCTCCTATTTTTGGGGGTAGTTTTACTCAGCGGCGTCTGGATAGTGGACCAGTATCGGCGCACGGTGCGGGAGGAGCGCGTTCGAGCACTGCGTGAAGCCGCGCGCCGCGACGCGGAGCTGCGCGTCCTAATGCAGCGTGCTCGTGAAGCCGCCGAAAGGGCGGCTGCCAGAAATCCAAAGCCCGACGCTGGCTGGATTTGCGACCGCTTTCCGTGCCGTGATGTGCAGCGACCTGGCACATCGAGCAGCCGCGAACCCCCGCTGATCCGCGACGTGCCGTCGGGGTTCGGGCGCTCGCGCCGGTGAGCCCGCTCGTGAGTCCAGGGCTCCCGGACTGCAACCGGCGCCCGCGCATCCTGTTGCGGCCGCCATCAGAGCAAAGTGACAATGGATACGAGTCTTCATCCAACATCCTTACGTGCTGTCATAGCATTCGGACGCGCTCCCGGTGGCGCCGATACTGATCACCGAACACGTCGATCAAATCGCGCTCCTCGAGCTGAATGCCGATCAGGATAGCGGTGGGCTCGGAACACCGGTGGCTACGCTTGCATCGGGCACACCCGCCGAAGCGGTAGGCCGCGTTACGAGCTCTTGTCGTTCCTAGCGCGTCTCTTCTTCGGAATTCTGATCGGGCAATCCTTACCTCGCTCAATAACGCAGACGATCGCCTCGGCTGCGGCCTTGGCAGACTCGTCGCCGTCGTCCTGGATAGCCCCAGTCTTTGCCCAACCGCGCACTGACCCTCGATCATTGGTGCAACCGGCGAGGAATAAAACTCCATGCGCACTAGCGTCTCGCCCTTACCTTCGCTCGCTCGCTCGCTCGCTCGCCCGCCCCGCCGTAAACCATGCCGATGCGAACCCCTTCACCGGCTCGCCGTCGTCATAACGGTCAACGAATAGAAGGAGCGCTGGTGGCGGCGGGTTTCCGTCTTCCGTCCAGACCTCCGGGGTGATCTTGCGACTCTCGAGCTCCTCGAACAAGGCGAGTATGAACGCTTGGGCCGTCGTAGATTTGCTGATGGCGGCGTCGTCCATCATGGATTCCGGGAGCCGCCGCGCTCCGCGGCTTTCACGTTGACGCGCTGTGCTGCTGCTGGGCTCGCCCCCAGATATCGCCACGAATGCGGCCGCTTTCGGCGCAGTGACCAGCGGCGGGACCCGTTCGCTCGAGCTCGTGTCGCGCTCGACCGCTCGTCTGATGTAGCGTGCGCGGCGGAGGCACGAAATGAAATTTCCGTGGGGCGGTTTGCTGATTCTGTGCAGCGCGGGAGCAGCGTTTTCGTGTGCGGCGGATGCCTATCCAGACGGCGTAGGGAATGACCCAGGAGAACTCGCAGCGCGCAAACTCAAGCCACCCAAAGACTGTTCGCCTGATTCTTGCGCCGCGCGGAAGCGAGGAAAGAAGAAGCGCTGTGCGCCGGTGTGCAACGACACCCCCTTCGCGCAGGCCGTGCCCATTGCGGCCCTGAGTCTCCCCAACACGGGCGAGGGCGCTCATGCGGTTTCGTCCGACGGCAGCGTCATTCTTTATCAAGGCCGCCAACAGCCCGCTGCATTTTGCGCGTTCGATCAGCATCTCATGGCACTGCGCCAGCCCGCCGGTGATTACGCGATTACGGACATTGCGCCACAACTGGCCGGGCTCGGCTTGGCGGTCCAACCCGCTGCCCTGTCCGGAGATGGATCCTCGATCGTCTTTCTGTCGATGGACCTTCGCCGTTACGTGCTCACGAGTCGCACCGGAACCCGCATCGAGCTGGCCGACTCGAGTGCGTTCGATGCGATCAACGCTGCGCTGCCGGCAGGTGCGCATTTCTCGCAACTGGCGCTTTCCGGAAATGGGCGCATTTTCGTCTATGACATCGCGCCCGCTTCGGGCACTGGGATTCACTTGTACGAATCGCAGCGCGCTTCGCCATCGGATGCTTTTCCCGCGGGTGCTCCACTCCCAGACGAGCTGCAGAGTACCTGGATGACGAGCGGGATCTCCTACGATGGGTTAACGCTGTTTCAGACC
>DATHEN010001380.1:0-8177 GCA_035318565.1 Polyangiaceae bacterium | reverse complement strand
AACCGGCGCCAACGCCGGTATTTCGGATGTCGTCTATTTCTTCTATCCACACGTCGTGCCCGGCCTGCTCACGGGTACGGCGCCGAACGAGATGCTCGACTACTCATTTCCGCTCGCCAAGGCGCAATGCGACGCGGCCTTCCAGGAGACGGGCGGCCGCTCCCGCTGCCACTTCATCGACATGCGCCCGGCCTTCGCCGGCCGCGAGGCGCAGTACATCAAGGGCGACGGCATTCATCCCACGGCGGCCGGCGCGAAAGTGATCGGCGATCACGTCTGGGACCGCATGGAACAGCAGTGCGTCGGACAAAGTGCGGCGAGCGGCTGCTGCCGCTGAGCTCGAGCCACTCCGCGCAGGACGCGTGAGCAAGAAGACCAAGGTGCAGCGGGCGGCGACTCATCCGGACCGACCGGGTGAGTCGTGCCGCGCGGAAGCGGGCACCTGGCATCCCGTGGTCGATCGCAGCCGCTGCGAAGCAAAGAGCGAGTGCGTCAGCGTCTGCCCGTACCAGGTTTTCGAGGTGCGGCGCATCGAGGACGCGGACTACCGGCAGCTCGGTTTACTGGGAAAGCTCAAAGTCGCCGTGCACGGGCTGCGCAGCGCTTACACGCCGAAGGCAGACGACTGCCATGCGTGCGGGCTTTGCGTCGTGGCCTGTCCGGAGAAGGCCATTCGACTCGAGCCACGCAGCAAGGCGTAGCAGCAGTTCTGCGGCTACTCCTGGCGCAGCGCGAAACCGGGCGTGCCGCGCCGAACCAGCACTCGCAAGTGATAGTCCGGGGCAAACGCGTACGATCGCCAGAAATCATAGCCGGCGGCGCGTGCGGACCGGTGCAGCTCCGCTTCGTAGTCGAAGACGGCAACGTACGCGTCGCTGCGGCTGGAAACCACGATGAGCGCGTGCGGGTTTCGTCCCAGCACGTACGCGGGATCGCCACGCCCGTGCAGAGCAATGTGGCGGTCGTTGAGTCCAAACGTGTCGATGACGCTCCACTCGGAGTAGTACGCCACGGCGCCAGCATCGAGCAGCGCCACGCGCGGCACGGCGATCGCAGCGCGCTTCTGTGCGAGAGCTCGGCCCAGGCTGACGTGAGCGCGGTGAAGTCCTGCTCCATAGTCCCGAAATTCCGCGAGCGCCCCTCGCAGGTGATCGACATGAGCGTGCGCCGTGAACCCAGCGAGTAGCACCGACCCGAGCGCTACTCCGGTCGCTCCGCTCGCGGCGCGGCCAAAAGCGAACCGGGCAAGCGCTTGGCTGATGCTCACCAGGCCTAGAACCGCCAGCACGCAAAACAATGGGATCAACGGGTACAGGTAACGGTGCTCGTAAGCCATCAGCGGCGCGGGTTTCAGCGAAGCCAAGAGCAAGCTGCCGGCTCCGCACGAGAGCGAGAGACTTTTGCCTCTCAATGCGATCGCGCCGAACACGATGCATGCGGCGAACGCCGGATTTCGCCAGAACAAATCGTGGGCGTAGCTCACGGCTTCCGGCACCCCAGCCAGCATGGCGTCCGTATTGACCGCCTTCGCATACACGGGCAGCGGAAAGAGCAGTCCGTAAGTGGAGTACCGCCACGCAAAGTAGATTGCGCCCGGAGCTACATACCCGGCGAGCAGCACGCGCAGTGCCGTTCGGCGGCGTTCCTCGCGCAGGCGGGCGAGCAGCACCAGAGTCCCCGCGCCCCAGACCAGGTTGCCTTCCGGACGCGTCATACCGCACGCCAGGCCAAGAAGCGCGAGCAGCCCGAACGTGCGGGCACCCGGCACGGACTCCGCCGCCAGGAGCGCGAGAAACACCCCGGTCAGGAGCAACGCGAAGAGCGCGGTATCCATGCCGGAGACGGCGTGCACGGCGGCCGACGGATCGAGCGCGAGCAACGTCGCAGCCAGGGCCGCTGCCACGACTCGCACGCCAGTGCGCGCCGGCGTGAGCCAGGCAGCCCCGGCCGCTAGCAGCGCGAGCAGCACGCCGGTTGCAGCGAGTGAGCCGGCCTTGGCATGCCACTCCGCGTCAGCGCTGAACCAATGAGGAATGGCGAGCAAGAGCGCCCATGAGAACGACGTGTAGCCCTCGACAGGCGCCTCGCCGTCATTCCACGAAAGCCCTCGCCCACTCGCCAGACGGCCCGCGTAGCGCAACGTGATGAACGTATCGTCTACGGTGAACGGCCACAAAAGCAGCGCATGCGACACGAACACGACGCCAGCCGTGGCAAACAGGACCAGCGCCAGCGCTCGCAGCCCCAGGTTCGCCAATCGCAACGCCCGGGATTCGAAGGACGGGGCGTGCTTCACATTCGTGCCCGTGCCCGTGCCCACGCGCTACCCGAACCGCTCAGCGCGCGCGCGTCTCGGCTTCGAGCCATTCGAGGTACGGAGCAGAGACCGCCTCGATGGGCAGACCAATCACCTCGGGCACGCCGTACGGATGGTGTTGGCGGAGCCAGGCTTCCACGGCGGCGAAGCGTTCGCGCCGCGTCTTGATCAGGAGCTGCACCTCGGCTTGGTCCTGAACTTTACCTTCCCAGCGATAAATCGAACGCACGTTCGGAACGATGTTGACGCAAGCCGCGAGGCGCTCCTGAACGAGCCCTCGCGCGAGCTGTGCGGCAACATCGCCGTCGGGCGCCATGCACAAAACGACGAGACCTTGGAGTTGCATACACCCGACACTAGTACGCAGAGTGCCGAACGCATCCCCGATTGAAAGAGCAAGCTGTTCCTACCGCTCTTTTGTTCCCGTTCGACGCCGCGTGGCCTATGCTCGCGCGGAGGCGTCGGACGAGTTCGATGGGCACGATCAGCGTCATTCAGGGCGCCGCTCTGCAGAACCAGTACCGTGCGCTCGTGCTGGCGCGGGGTGCAGAGGCCAAGCTCACGGTGAAGTTGAGCGCGCACGCGGGCATTCGCACGGAGCGCGTGCGCCTGGCTCGCGCCGGGACGGAGCCGCTCCGCGCTCAGCTGCGCGCACGGGGCCTCGCCGCATACCAGCTGAGCGCCGATCGTTTGCTGCCGGAGCGTTCATACCGCTTCCACTTCACGGATGGACGGGCGACGGCGAGCAGCCTCGACACCTACACGCTACCCGCCGCTCTCCCGCGGGAAGGCACGACGATTGCCGTCGCCTCCTGCTATTACCGCGGCTTCAACATGGGCGCCCGTCTCGCCACTTCGTTGCGACAAAATTGGCTGGGCGTGCGGCCGCTGCTGCAATTTTGGGTGGGAGACAACCTCTACGCCGATGTGCCGAGCTTCGGTCTGTTCTCGGGGAATGCCGCTTGCGAGCAAACGCTGGATCGCTATCTCGAGTACTTCGAGCACACCGCGTATGGCAGCGCTCGCGCGCTCACACCGAACTACACGACCTACGACGACCACGAATTCTGGAACAACTTCCCGGAGCCGCAGCCCTGGCTGATGCGCAGCATGCAGGGCCACGCGCCTGGCTACACGCAAGCGGCGCACGCCTGCCTCGACTTGTTTCAATCGTCCCTGAACCCGCCGGCCGTCGGCCAAGGCCGTTCATTTCGCTTCGATCTGCCGCCGCTGTCGTGCTTCTTCCTGGACGTTCGCTCCGCGCGGACGCGCTACGCACACGGGCGCGGAACGCTGTTGGCACCGGGTGATGTGGAAGAACTCCAGCGCTGGGCTCGCGAGCTCGAGGGGCCGGGCGTGCTCGCGCTGGGGCAACCCCTGTGGGCACTGCCCGGAGGGAAAACAGACTACACGCCGGCCGCCTTCACGCGCGAGTACCGCGCCATCTGGGCCGCTCTCGTTGCCGCACCGTTCGACGTCCTGACCATTGCGGGAGACGTTCACCACAGCCGCCTGCTCGAGCTGACGACCGCGGCAAACGCCGGCAAAATTTACGAGTTCGTCAGCTCCCCCGCTTCACACATCCCGAGCGCGCTCGGCATGCTCGTCCATCAGGAAGCGCAAGTGAAGAGCAGGCTCGACGTGCCACGCGCCATCCACGCTCCGGGCGCACAGCTGAAGGCGCGCTATTTCTTCGGAACGCGGGCGCCCAACAGCATCGGGCTCTTGCGTTTCGTTCCGCGCTCAGGCCAAACCGTCGACGTGGACGCCGCGTTCATCGACTATGGCGGCGCACGAGCGCGCATTGCGGCGCCTGCGCCCATCGATCTGCCGCCGGCACGCCACCGCATGCGCGAGTGCAAGAGCGCGCCCGCCTTTACGCTCGGACCAAGACGACGTTGAAGCGCCGCGAGCAATCACGAGGAGGCTAGATGCGTTTCTCGCCATACGAACCACTGGGTGTCGAAGCGGCAGGAAACGCCGGTGCCTCCAACGAGGCGTTCTTCGAAGACGTCGCTCGGCACGCGCGCAAGGCAGCCCTGGACGGCGCAATTCTACTCGTCGGCGCGCGCGATCCGCGTTCGCTCGCACTACGCCGCGCCCAAGCCGCGCTGCGTTTCGATCGTCTCGACAGCTACTGGTCGCACGCGGCGTTGCTGGTACGCTGGGCAGTGCCCGCGCTGCGGAGCAAAGGCGTCGAGGTTTCCCTCGATCCCGAGCGGGTCATCGAGCAGGTACCCGAGCGTAACGCGGTCACGGCCTTCGAGCTTTCGCGTTACGCCGACGCCGATCGCTATCCGAACGTGGCTCTGCTCTGCTTGAGCTTCACCGAGAGCGCCGGCGCCGCTGCTCGCCGTTCGACGCTGCTGGAAGCCGCCGTGCAACCCAACCGCGATCGCGAACGCTACGCGTTCTGGGATACGCTCGCCGCCTGGGCAAGGTACGCCTATTCCCCGCACGCATCGCCCAATCCCTTGCTGGAGGGCGTGCCGATGCCCTCTGCCGCGTTGTGCGAGTCTGCGTACGAAGCGGCCGGTGTCAATTTGACCCCAGGCGCAACCGGCAACCATTGCTGTCCGGAGCTCTTGTACGCGACGGGACTTCACTGGTCGGAAGGCTTGAAGCGCACGGAGGGCATCGAGGCGCGCATCTTCTCGCTGATTCGTGATGAAACGGGCGCTCCGCAGCCGAGCCTCTCGACGAGCCTGGATGGGCTCTTGACAGAAGCCACGCCACGCCCGGTCGAGAAGGCAAAGCGGCGCCGTTCGAGCCGCCGAACGTGAATCGAATCAGCGCGATCGTGCGCGCGGTACGCGCGCCGTGCGCGCCGTGGCTTTGGCGGGCGTACGCGGTGAGCGTAGCTTCGCCGGCTGCCGCGCCGCGCGTTTCGCTGGACGAGGCGCCGCCGCTTCCCCGAGCTTCGCCAATGAACGCTTGGGCGCAATCAATCGGTAGCTCTCGTGGATGAGAGCGCGCACCTCCTCCCAGTCGGTGACGCGCGAGACGTCCATGCTGACCCAGCCCTTGTGCCCCACGTAGGCGGCGCGTTCGAAACGCGGATCGTCGAGGACGCGCTGCGCGTGAGCCATTTCGAGCTTCAGGCCGATGGATGGCTTGCTACCTTCAGCGCCGTAGCCGGCGAAGATCTTCTCACCGACCCGGAAGTGGGGTGAGCCCCAGGTCATAGTCAACTTCGTGTCGGGCAACGACAGGCAGATCGCCTTGACCTTGGCGAGTACGGGGTCTGCTTTGGCCATCTCGGGAACCAGTGTACCCGAAGCGGAGCAGAAGGAATCAGGCGGCTTTTGTGCGCCAGAAAAAATAAACGGTCATGCTCCAGGCAACTACGAGCACGAAGCGGCGCACCCACGCGGGGTCGAGCCGGCGTGCCACGGCGGCGCCCGCGTAGCCGCCGATCGTGGCAGCCGCGATCATGACCAGGCCGGGGCGAAACGCCACGACGCCCCCTATCAGAAACGTGATGACCGCAACCCAGTTGATCAGCGTCGCCAGCGCGTTCTTCAGCGCGTTCATGCGGTGAATGTCCGTCATGCCGAGCAGCGCGAAGGTAGCGAGCAGCAGCATGCCCATCCCGCCGCCGAAGTAACCGCCGTAGACGGTGATGGCCAACAAGAGCAGGCCGCCCAGAGCGCGCACTCCGCGGCTACCCGTGCGACCGAGGTCGATGTTGCCGAGCCAGGCGTTCACGCGCCCGCCGAAGGTGAAGACCAGTGCCGCAACCAACAGCAGATAGGGCACGAGCTCGGAGAAGGTGGCGTTGGAGGTGCCGAGCAGCAAGAGCGCGCCCAGAGCACCGCCGACCCCGCCAATCAAAAACAACGGCACGAACCAACGACGCGAGCTCATCAGCTCACGCCGGTAAGCGATGGTTGCGGCGACGAAACCCGGCCAGAGCGCGACGGTGCTGGTGGCGTTGGCCGCCACGGGAGGCACACCCACGAAAATTAGCGCCGGAAACGTCAGGAACGTGCCGCCTCCCGCGACGGCGTTCACCGCGCCGCCTAGCGCAGCAGCGCCGAACAGCAGCGCGTATTCGAATGCCGTCACGGAATCATCACCCAAGCGGGCCGCGAGAGTACACGAGAACCGCGCTGCACGAGGGAGAGCGCGCGCGTTTCTTGCCCAGGGTTCTCCGCTCGGCTCAAAATCCGCTGCCCCGCTTACCTCATGCGTTCACCTTACACACGCCATCGCGACCGCTTACTCCTGTGCCTTCCCCTGGCTGCGTGCGCGGTTGCGTGCACGGACAGTGCCTCCGTCCCCACGCTCTCCAAGGGCGAACCGGCCGTTTTCCGGGTCGGAGAGCGCTCGCCCGACAAATCGGAGGCCGGCGCCGCGGGAGCGCCCGGTCCGCCCCTCTCGCGCCGCTCAGCAGACTGGGACAGCCTGGTTCTCTGCCGAAACTCGCGCATCGTGTTCAAGGACGAAGAAAAGACGCAAGCAGACCGCAGGATGACGCCACGCCTGCGGCAGCGCTTGCAGCGACTGGCCGAGCTCGTGCAGCGGCGCTGGCCCGACGTGCAGCTCCGCGTCACGGAGGCCTGGGACGAGCAACGCGAGCACGGCCGAATCAGCTTGCACTACGAAGGCCGCGCGGCAGACGTGACCACCTCCGACATGGACCCGAACAAGCTCGGCGCTTTGGCGCAGCTCTGCGTGCAGGCCGGCATGGACTGGGTCTTTTTCGAGGACCGGACGCACGTGCACGTGTCCGTGCGAAAGTAACCTCGGACCGCGCCGTCACTCGAGTAGAGCCAGAAGATCCTCGCGCGTGATGGCGAAGGCCCCGGCAGCATCGCCCAGAGCGGCGTCGAAGAGCGCGCGCTTGCGCTCTTGCAAGGCCAAGATCCGCTCCTCGACCGTGTCCCGAGCGACCAAGCGGTAGACCATCACTGGTCGATCTTGGCCGATACGATGCGCGCGGTCGGCGGCCTGGTCCTCGACAGCCGGGTTCCACCAGGGATCGAGCAGAAACACGTGGTCGGCCGCGGTCAGGTTCAAGCCCGTGCCGCCGGCCTTGAGCGAAACCAGCATCACGGGTGGACCGTCCGTGCTCTGGAACTCCTGGACCACGCCGGCTCGGTCGCGCGTGGAGCCGTCGAGACGCGTAAAGCCGATGTTGGCCTCGTTCAGGTGGGGTTCGACGAGGTCGAGCAAGCTCGTCCACTGCGAGAACACCAGCGCCTTGTGTCCGTCGGCTGCAGCCTCTTCCAGCGCTTCCAGCAGCCGCTCCAGCTTCGAGGAAGTCTGCGCGTCTTGTCCGGGCACGAGTTTCGGATGGCATGCCGCCTGGCGGAGCCGCAAGAGCGCCTCGAGCGCCGCCAACACTCCCCCGCCGCGCTGGAGTTTCTCGGCCACGTCTTTGCGAGTCGCGACGCGCACGGCGTCGTAGACGTTGCGCTCACTTTCCTCGAGCTCCACGTGCAAAACGACGTCCGTGCGCGCCGGCAACTCCGGCAGCACTTCGCGCTTCATGCGCCTCAGCACGAAGGGACGCACCTTGCCGCGCAAGCGCACGGCGGCCTCGGCGTTGCCGGCGCTGATCGGCCCCGCGTAGCGATCCTGAAAATCGCTCCTGCCGCCGAGCAGACCGGGGTTCGCGAAGTGCATCACGCTCCACAGCTCTTCGAGCCGATTTTCCACGGGCGTGCCGCTCAGCGCCACTTTGAACTTGCCGTTGAGCTCGAAAGCCGCGCGTGCCGTCTGGCTGGTTGCGTTCTTGATGGCCTGCGCCTCGTCGAGAACGACGACGTCCCAGCTCTGGTCCGCGAGCAGCTTCGCATCCAGACGCAAGATCGCGTACGTGGTCAAAGTGACGTCAGCGGTGGCGTCGAGCTCC
>DATHEN010001379.1:0-2757 GCA_035318565.1 Polyangiaceae bacterium | reverse complement strand
CGTTCATCGCCACCGTGCAGCCAGCGGTCTTCTACCCGCCCAAGGTCCTGCTGTTTGCGCTGCTTCCGCCCGGGCTCGCGCACTGGGTGTTCATGCTCGGGCACTACGTGCTAGCGGCCTGGGGCTTCGCGCTGTTCTGTCGCGAGGTCGGCATCCGCCGAGAGGCGGCGTTCGCGGGGGTGGCGGCGTTTTTGTTTTCGACGCCGGTGTTGATGGGCAACTACCACCCCACGCGCATCGCGAGCCTCGCCTGGATGCCATTCATCTTCCTGTTCACGCAACGCTTGCTTGCTGGCGGGGGGTGGGGAGCCTTTGCGGCGCTAGCGGCGGTACTGAGCTTGCAGCTGCACGCGGGGTATCCAGAATTCACGCTCGACACCTCGCTGTTCGTGCCCGCTCACGTGCTGGCGTACTGGGTTGCCAGCTGGCCCAAACGTCCGCGCTGGAGCGCGCCGCTCTGGATCGGGGCCGCGTTCGCGCTCGCCGCTCTGGTGGCCGCGGTCCTAATGTTGCCGCTCGCCGAAGCCGGAGTCGAAGCCAAGCGAGCGGCCATCGCCAGCGGCGCGATGCAGCGCGAAGCGGCCGAGCGTTCGGTCTCACCGGCGCTGCTTCTGCTTCACGTTTTCGTGCCCGGCATCAGCGCGTTCGCATGGCTCAGCTTCGGTTCGCGCAGGGCGTGGCCCGCAGCCGCCACGATCGCCACCTGTGTGTTCCTGATCGCCGGCGGCGGCGACTTGGTGCGCCAGCTGCCCGGATTCTCCATGATCCGCTTTCCGTTCACGGCGGTGCTCGTGGCGATGTTCTTCCCGGCGTGGGCGGCGGCCGCAGGTGCCGATGTCTTCTTGCGCGCGGGAGAGGGCAGTGCGCGGCGAAAGCGGGTCGTGATTGGAATCGTGATCGTGGGGTGCCTGCTCGCGATCGTGCTGTATGTCAGTCGCGGCCTCGCCTTGCTCGACAAGTCCGATTCTCCGTTTCAGACCTTCTCGGGCTCGCTGCTCGCCGTGATCGGCGTCGGCTTGATTCTGGCGTCCGCCGTGCTGCTGGCGCGCGGAGCGCAGCCAGGGGGTGTCTTTTTGGCCGGTGCTCTGGCGCTCGTGTTCTCGCAGCTCACCGCGTTCCCCTTCAAGGCGCACCCCGCGCCGTTCGATCGTCCCGGTGAGCACGGAGAGATCCGACGTCTGCTCGGCACGCGTCCCGCGCCGGAGGGCCGCGCATTTTCGCTGCACGATCTCTTGTATGGTTACAACCTGACGGACCGTATTCGCAGCGTGCTCGGCATAGAAGAGAGCTTTCTGCCCTGGCGCTTCCGTCAGATCCGCGAGCGCGTGCGGTTGATCCAGGTGTTCGGCTACATGGAGACGCCGATCCTGGCGACCATGCCCGGCTTTCTGAACGCGATGGACTTGGAATACCTCGCGGTCAAGCCGCAGGAATCGAGCCCCTTCGAAGCGCTGGGTTTGATTCCACTGGCCCGGGACGAGAAAGCCGTACTGCTCTACAACCCGCGTCGCATGGGCCCTGCGTGGGTGAACTACAGCGTGCGGCGCCTGCCGAGCGAGCAGGCCGCGTTCGATCACATCACGAGCAAAGCCTTCGATCCACACGTCGAGGCCGTTGTCAGCGAGCCGCTGAACAACTCATATCCGGAACGCGCAGAACATCTGGCCAGCTCCGCACGCGCCGTGCGCCGGCCTTCACCCACGGAAATGGAGATTGACGTCACGCTGCCGCGTCCGGGGCTGCTCGTGGTCTCGGAGGCCGCCTATCCGGGTTGGTCCGCGAGCGTGAACGGCAAACCCGCGACCTGGGTGCAGGCCAACTTCGTGCTGCGCGGGATCGAGTTGCCCGCTGGGGATCATCAGGTGCGCTTCGTGTATCGCTCGCCGGCCCTGCGTCAGGGGCTCGTGCTCAGCAGTATCGGCGTGGCTCTCTTGGCGCTGGCTTTCGGCATTGCCTATGCCCGAAGGCAGCGGCGCGAGTAGGGTCGGAACCGGCAATGCCCAGAGCAGTGCGCGAGTTGCTGTTGCCCGTTGGCCTGGGCGCGCTGTGCATCGCCGTATTTTTCGCGCTGTTCGTGCCGCCTACGCTGCACGACCTCGGCGCGGCCAGCCGCAGCGCGAATTTCGATTTCCAGAGCTACTTCTTGCCGAAGTACATGTTCGGCACCGAAGAGCTACTGCGTGGCCGGCTGCCCGCATGGAATCTGTACGAGTACGGAGGGCTGCCGTTCATCGCCACCATGCAGCCCGCGGTGTTCTATCCGCCCAAGGTCCTGCTGTACGCCGTGCTGCCGGCGGTGGCGGCGCATTGGGCGTTCCTGATTTTTCACTATCTGCTGACGGTGACCGGCTTTGCGCTCTTCTGTCGCGAGCTCGGCCTGCGCCGTGAAGCGGCCTTCGTCGGCGCGGTCATCTTCTTGTTTTCGATCCCCGCGCTGAGCGGAAACTATCACCCGACGCGCATCGCGTGCCTTGCCTGGGTGCCGTTCATCTTTCTGTTCGCTACGCGGATCTTGCGCGGCGCCGGGCTCGGCGCCTTCGCCGCGTTGAGCGCCTCCATCGGCTTGCAGCTGCACGCCGGCTATCCGGAGTTCACGCTCGACACGGGCCTGTTCGTGGCGGTGTACGTGGTCGCGCTCTGGCTCGCCGAAGCGCCGGCGCGGCCACGCTGGGTCGCGCCGTTCATCATTGGCGCCGCATTCGTGCTGGGCGCGCTGACGGCCGCCATCGATCTGTTGCCGCTGGTCGAAGCCAGTAT
>DATHEN010001378.1:0-2539 GCA_035318565.1 Polyangiaceae bacterium | reverse complement strand
GCTTGGCGCTGCGCTCCGATATTTAATCAATCATCAACTCGCGCTCGGTCGTTTTCTCGAAGATGGTGTAATTCCGTTCGACAACGGCATCGTCGAACGGCTGCACGTGCGCGCGGCTTTGACGCGCAAGAACTTCCTGTTCGCAGGCTCCGACGCCGGTGGTGAGCGCGCAGCGATCGCCTTCACGATCCTGAGCTGCTGCGCGCTGGCCAAAGTGAATCCCACCGACTACCTCAGCGACGTGCTGCCGAGACTCGCGCGCCGTGTGCGATTGCGCGATCTGCCGGACCTTCTGCCTGCGACATGGAAGGCCCACCGCGAAGCCGCTCCGCCCATGCCGCCGCCGGCGTGAGTCCAGCCATCGTCCGGCGTCAATTAGCCTCGCAATGCTGTCGGGCGGACGGACACCGGCCACACGCGCAGAAAAGGCGGCGCGCCGTTCGGGGTCACTCTGTGTCGTCTCTTGCACGTTCAGGAAGTGCGTTTCCGTGCGGACGTCAGCACCCACGAAGTAGCCGCGGGCAATGTCGACCGTCGCGCTCCCGGTGAGGAATAACAGCGGGGACACGGCGCGCCGATCGGGCGCTCGGCCCCTGGTATCGAAGCGCTGATCGAATAACGCCGCGCCGCCGCCCATGCCCAACCCCAGGCTGACCCAAGGCAAATCCCAGGTGCGTAGCGCAGCGAGCGTGACGTCGTATTCGTTCGTCGTGGTGTCCAAGAACGCGGTCTCCGAGCTGCTGGTGCACGCGCCGAGCCGCGCCCAGAAGCCGAGCTGTTCGAGCTCCAAGCGGTGGGGGGGTCACGTGAGTCGCCTCCGGTATTCGAGTTGCATACCCGTTCGGACCCCGAGCGGCGGTTTTGGGCACGAAAAAATTCGTGAGGCACGCGCGGTACGCGGAATCGCGCCTGCTCCGCGGGCTCGGTCAGCGTCGAAGCGGCAATTCGCTTGCGCCTCACAGGTCGTCGATGAAAAACCGCACGCTGTCCGATGAGAACTGCGTCGTGTCGTGCCAGGCCGAGACGGACACGCTGTGCGGTCCGCTCGCAAAATCGTGAAAGAGTCGGATGTATTGGTAGCTCGCATCCGCACCAATGATTGTGTAGTCACAGCGCTCGGCTGGTGCGGCATCGTACTGGCACAGGGTATACACGCCGGTCGCGCTGACGAGGCTAAACGGGATGCCAACAATCACCCCCCAGGACGGCGAGTCCTGAACCGTCTGGCCGTCGAGCGGCTGCACGATTTTGAGCGGCACCTGCGTGTTTACCACGTGGAAGTACACGTCCTGCTGCGTGCGATCGCCGTCGGCACCGGCGCTGACGACGAGGCGATGGCGCCCGTATTCTAGCCCCTCGTAGACTTTGCCGGACTCACACGGCACCGGCGTTTGGTCATCGAGCTGACAGCTGAACGTTGCTTTTTCCATGTTGCCGGTCAACGAGAACGTCAGCGTCACCTGTGTCGAGGTGCTGACCGAGTGATTCGCGGGAGAGCTGATGACCAGGCTGAGTTTGCACGCCGTGAGCACTGCGCTCGCGGCCAGCACGCAAGACACGCTGCCTGCGCGCCGTGACCAGTGCCGGGCAATGCGAGGCAGGAGTTGCGCCGTCCTCATGACGACAACCTACTCGATCACCGCGCGCCGCAGAACTATGGCGGGCTGCAAATCGCGGTCCCGCCAGCAACTGCTGGATACCGCGCGTGCATTCCTGAGCTCCGGCGTAGGACCAAGCCGGTCCGTTTCGTCGAACTTCGCAGGATTTTCGCGCGAGCCAGCGCACTTGTAGCGAATGCCGGACGGAATTACGTACAGCAGGTCGATGAAATTTTCTGGGTCTTGGTTCAAAGCCACGGGGCTATCGCTGCTCAGCGTCGGCCTTTGGGCGTGCACTTGTGAACGAACGCGCCCATCGAGCAGCATGACGGCCCCGCCACCTGCCGGATCCGCTTTGCAAGCTCCCAGCTCCCCGGCCGAGCGCTCGCTCCTGGGAAGCAGTTATCTGTTCGTCAGCAATGCAGGCTCCAATACCGTCACCGCTATCGATTCGACGACCGACGAAGCCGTGACCCGCATCGACGTCGGCAAGCGGCCACTGGGCTTGCAGGTGTCGCCTGACGGCCGCGCCTTGTATGTTGCGCTGAGTGGATCGCCGCGCGCGGGCTCCGGTATGGACGTTTCGAAGCTCTCGCCCGCCCCCGGTCAAGACGGCATCGGATGGATCAATTTGAGCCGCGGCCGGCTGGTCGCCGTGCTTGGCAGCGGGCCCGAACCCGAAGCATTCGACGTGACGCCGGACGGGACGATGCTCTACGTCTCGAACGAGGCTTCGTCGCAGGCGACGGTTCTGGACATCGGCGCACGTCAGACAGTACTCACGCTCAGCGTCTGTGCCGAACCGGGGGGCGTCAGCTTGTCGCCCGACGGACGCTTCGCCTATATCGCGTGTGGCGCCGACGATCGCGTCGATGTCGTCCACACGGCTCGCAGCGTGGTGCTCAAGGGCATTCCAACTAGCCAGCGGCCCCATAGGATCG
>DATHEN010001377.1:0-4011 GCA_035318565.1 Polyangiaceae bacterium | reverse complement strand
ATACTGGGCGAAGGACCTGGCCGGCAACGAACAGTCGCGAGCAACACTCTACAAGTACCCGACAGTCGTGCTCGGAGACGGACCCGTCGGCTACTGGCGCTTGGGAGAGCGCGCCGGCAACGCCGCGTTCGACCACGCTCCAGCGCACAATCATGGAACGCACGTGGGGCGCTTCCCGTATTCGCCCCTGGCTTGGCTCGGCACACCGGGTGCAATCCAGCATGATCCGGACACCGCACCCACCTTCTTTTATCAGAACCTCTATCCCGGCCCGAACCCCAACTACAACTACGTGCGCGTGCCGCATCACGCGACCCAAGCCATCACCTCGCAGCTGACGCTGGAGTGCTGGTTCACGATGAAGCCCGGCATCCAGACGTACTCAGCGCTGATCTCGAAGAGCACCGCCGACTGGCAAGATGGCTACGGTCTCTATAACTACGGCGGCCAGGAGTACTTCTTCATCAACCACATGAACCTTCGCGTCGGTGTTCCGGTTCCGGCGGACAACACCTATCGCCATCTGGTGGGCACGTTCGACGGCTCGAAGCTGAGCATCTATCTGAATGGCGAGCTCGCTGGAACGCACTACTGGTCCGGACCGATCAACCCCAGCAGCGCCCCGCTCCTGATCGGTCAGGGATACCTGCTCGGCTGGGTCGGGAGCATCGACGAGGTGGCTATCTACAACAAGGCACTCAGCGCAAAGCAGGTGCAGAACCACTACCGCGCTGCGAAGGGCATGGCTCCCTTGGCTCAGTGAGCCGTGCCCCGTCAGCCCTCGCGGTAAGGCGCGCATGCCGCGTTCGCAGCTACCGCGATCGAGTTCGGTTTCAACGTCGCGCGCTGCCAAGTCGTCACGTCACTTTGCGCAGTCGGCTGATCGAGAGCGAGCGTGCGCGCACGCTGCGGAGGTGCGCTCGATGTGCGCGCAGAATCGGCTTTTCGAGTTAGCGACGCGGGACCCGACTCGGACGCGAAGCGGCGTCGGAGTCAGCTCTGCACGCCGCGCGCGCGGCCTCCCATCGCCGGGTCGCTGAGTGAGTGGCGCCCGGTCTCCATGTGACCCGCGAAACGGCGCGAGTAAGCGTCGAGCCCGACGACGTGCACCGTGAAGTCGTACCAGTTTGCGGTGTTCTTGAGCGAGAGGAAGTGATCGCGGTCGTCTCGAGCACGCACCCGGAAACTCAATGGCTCCCAGCGGTGGTGGTAGGCGTTGGCCGCCACACGGAAGGTGCAGGGCTCGTTCCCGCGGTTCAGCAGCCTGAGGCGAATGCCCGCGCGGAGGCGGTCATACTCGACGCGGATCTCCGGCTCCGGCGAGCGGTGCTGCACGGCGAGCTCGCCGGTGAAATGCCGATGGAAACCGTTCGGACCCAGCACCCACAGATCGTACGAGCCGGCGTCGGCGCTCACGTCCCACTCGCCGCCGATCTCGTGCCGTGCCCCCACCGTATAGCGCCTGGGGATCCGGTCGAGGTGCTTCTTGTCGTAGACGTGAAAAACGGCACCGGCGCGCCCCGTGTTGGCAAACGAAAGGGCGACCGTACTTGCTTTCGGTCGTTCTTTGGCGTGTGCGTGCAGTTCGTACGGCAGGGCGCGAGCGGGACGGATGCCCCATGCCTGAACCGGGAGATCCGGCAGCGCGGGAGTAGGCGGCGTGGTGCGCCCCGGCAGCGCCCGAGCGCGCTCGGCGAGCTCCACGGTGTCCGGCAGATCCTTGAAAAACTCGCTGTCGTCCGGATCGTCGAAGTTGAACGCGGAGGTGAGGTCACCTGCCACGGCGCGGCGCCACGCCGAGATGTTCGGCTCCATCACGCCGAAACGCTTCTCGAGGAAACGGATGACCGAGGTGTGATCGAAGACCTCGGAGTTGACCCAGCCGCCCTTGCTCCAGGGCGAGACCGCGTACATCGGCACGCGCGGTCCGAGGCCGTACGGCCGGTGCAGCGGCTCAGCGCGCTCCACCGGCACGTCCCACGGTACGAATTCGTGATACTCGCCGAGCGTGTCGACGCTCGAGTCGCCGGCGAGCACACACTTGCTCTCGTCCGGATCCCACACCACGTAGCTCGGGGCCGCCGGCGGCGGCATGTGGTCGAAGAAGCCGTCGTTCTCGTCGAAATTCACGAACAACACGGTCTTCGCCCACACTTCCGGATTGGAGGTGAGCGCATCCAGCACGAGGGACGTGTAGTCTGCACCCTGCGCCGGGCTCGACGGGCCGGGGTGCTCGGAGCCTTCGGCGGTCGCCACGATCCAGCTCACTTGCGGCAGCGTGCCGTCGAGCACGTCTCGCCAGAGCAAGCCGATGTCGCGCGTCGAGAGGCCGCGCCGCGCGAGCTCCGGATCGGCACCGGGCTCGCCGAAGTACGACGCCCGGAACTTGCGGAAGCCCGCGACAGAGTTGTCCGTGAAGTTGTCGTCCATGTTCTGGTAGATCTGCCAGCTGATGCCCGCCGCCTGCAGCCGCTCGCAGTAGGTGAGCCAGGTGTACCCGCCCGCCGAATCGTAATCCACGTTGTCGTACTGATTGTAGATGGCGGGCCCATTGTTCAATTGCCGCGGATCGTTGGTGCCGGTCCACAGAAACAGCCGGTTGGGATTGGTGTTGCCCATGAACGAGCAGTGGTACGCGTCGCAGATCGTGAACGCTTCCGCGAGCGCGAACTGGAAGGGCATGTCCTGGTACGTGAAGTAGCCCATCGAGTGATTGTCTTTGTATCGCGGCCACTCGCCCATCACGCCCTGACCCCAAGCACCCTGCGAATCCGGCCAAGCATGAGGAGTGCCCTCGACGCGCATGAGCTCGAACGACAGCTCCGTATCCAGGCGAAAGGGCGCGATCACCTGCGGTGCGCCTTCGGCCGCGGGTTGATACCACACCGTACGATTGACCATGCCGGGAGCGTCCGGCGCCGGGATCGGCAAGCGGTCGCCGAAGCCGCGTACGCCGGCGAGCGTGCCGAAGTAGTGATCGAACGAACGGTTCTCCTGCATCAAGATGACGACGTGTTCCACGTCCTCGATCGTGCCCCTGGACCGGTGAGGCGCGATCGCGAGCGCCTTACGGATGGCGGGTGGAAAGAGGTTGGAACCAATGCCGGCACCGCTGACGGCGGCGACCGTGCGCAAGAAATTGCGTCGACTGTTGGAGTTCATGGCGCTTCCTTTCCGAGATGCGAAAGCAACGCGACGCTCGCATGAGCCGGTGCCGGAGCCGTGACGCTCTCACAGCGATTGCGCGCTCACTGCGGCACGAACTTTTGTCACGCGCGTGACAGGCGGAAGAACCTCCGCGAGCGACGTAGTCGGTGTCTTGCACCGGCAAACCGCGTGTGCTCGGGTCGATCGGGCGGATCACCGCCGCGAATCTGCGTTGACGATCGCGGCAGACGTTTTCGGCGCCGAAGAAGCGCATGGCTCAAGAGCTCTCGCGCCTGCTCGATCGCGCGCCGGGACGTTGTTAGGACTGACCTTTCTTTCTCATCTCGTCGAGGGTGGCCTCGATTTGAAGCGCCATCAGCAGGTCCTTGGGACGTCCGAGCTTCCGTTTCACGACGAGCAATCGCTCCAGCGACAGCTCGTGCCAGCTCCACGAACGAAAGTCGTCTTTGTAGCCGGTTTCGGGATCCAGTGAAACGTGTTCTACTCTGGGAGTCAACCACCCCAGGGGTCACCATGATACTCGATCGATTTCGCATGCCCGAGCACGTCGCCATCGTCACTGGCGCCAGCTCGGGAATCGGGCGCGCTTGCGCCTTGGCCTTCGCCGAAGTGGGCGCGCGCGTGGTGTGCGCCGCGCGCGGACCGGAGCGGCTCGAACGCGTCGTCGAGCAAATACGCGCCCAGGGAGGCACTGCCCTCGCCGTGCCCTGCGACGTGAACGACGGCGCGCAAGTCGAAGCGGTGGTGGAGCGCGCGCTGAAAGAGTTCGGCCGCATCGACGTGGTCGTGAACAACGCGGGCGGCACGGGACCCACTCCCGCCCTCGACCTGAAGCAGGCCGAT
>DATHEN010001376.1:0-7022 GCA_035318565.1 Polyangiaceae bacterium | reverse complement strand
TTGCTCTGGTTCGGCCGGGCTCGGTCACGCCGCACCCGCGCCTCGTACCCAAAGCGATTCTGGCAGACTGGCCGGGCATGCGCGTGCAGCACCACGACCTGGCGCGCGCCCTCGAGGAAATGCGGCTCGCCGGCTTTGCCTACGACCCGCGCACCGGCAACGGCGGCTATCCCAAGACCGTCCGCATGTTTGCCCTGGCCGATTCGCTTCACCAGTCGGCCGCTGAAGTCTATCAGCAACAGCTCGCGCGCATTGGCATGCGCGTGCAGGTCGACGTAGCGGGCTGGCCCGCCTACCTCGCCAAAGTCTCGCGCCGCCGCAATGTCACGATGGCCACCACGGGCTGGCAAGCCGATTACCCGGACGCCAGCAGCTTCTTCGAACCGCTGCTGTCCACTGCGTCCATTCAAGAAGAAGAGAGCCAGAACATGGCTTTTTTCTCGAATCGCGAGCTCGACACGCTGATCGAGCGCGCCCGCCACAGCGAAGCGAGTGAACGCGAGCGCATTTTCCGGCGCGCGGAAGAGATCGTCGCCGAGGAAGCGCCGTGGGCGCTCGGTTACAATGGGCGCAAGCTCGAGCTCTGGCAGCCGTATGTACACGGCTACTCTCCGAATCCAGTGCTCAGCCAACACGTGCGCGGCGTGTGGATCGATCGCGGCGGCCGTCCCACGGCAACGGCGCTCCGCTCGAGCCGGCGCGCGCTGCTGCCCCTCGCAGGCGCTTCGCCATCACGCCCGCGCACCACGCTCCAGATCGCGAAGCGCAGCGCCCCATGACCCGGCGTCTGCTCTCCCGCCTGCTGTGGGCACTCGTTACGATCTGGGCGGTCGTGACGATCACGTTCTTCGTTTACAACGTGCTGCCTGCGGATCCGGCGCAGGTCATCGCGGGCCCTCAAGCGCGCCCCGCAGACGTCGCCCGCATCCGGCGCGAGCTCGGCTTGGATCAGCCCATTCCCGTACGTTACGTGCGCTACATGACTCAACTCGTGCGCTTCGGCGGCGCAAAAGCGGATGCAGCCGAAGACAGCGCGCTCTGGCTCGGTCCCGTCGGAATCGACCTGGGGGTCAGCTATCTGAAGCGCCAGCCGGTCGTGGCGCTCCTCGGCGAAGCCTTGCCCAAGACACTCTTGCTCGGCGCGTTCGCGTTGCTCGTGGAGATGATCGTGGGCGTTGGGGCCGGAGTGATCGCGGCCGTGCGCCGCAACACCGTACTCGATTGGGGCGTCGTGAGCCTGGCACTGCTCGGCATCAGCGCGCCCACGTTCGTTACGGGTCTGATTCTCCAATATGTCTTTGCAGAGTGGCTGAGGGTACTCCCGATGGACGGCTACGGCAGCACCGGATCGGAAACCCTGCGCTCGGTGGTGCTGCCGGGGCTGACGCTCGGCTTGTTCGGCGCGGCCGGCACCGCGCGCCTCGTGCGAGACGAAATGATCGGGCTGCTCAAGGCCGACTACATCCGTACGGCACGCGCAAAGGGACAGCGCGGTAGTGTGATCGTCCTGCGCCATGCGTTGCGAAATGCCCTGCTGCCGCTGGTGACCGTGCTCGGCCTGAGCATGAGCGGTCTGGTCGGAGGGGCGATCGTTACGGAGAAGCTCTTTCGCTGGCCCGGGCTGGGCGCGCTCAGCGTCGATGCCATCGTCGAGCGCGATGGTCCCGTAATCATGGGCGTCGTGCTCGTGCTCTCCACCACGGTGGTTTTCGCGAACCTGCTCGTGGATGTCTCCTATGCGCTCCTGGATCCGCGGACGCGCAACACGGACGAGCAAAAGTAGAACGTCCAGAAGCCTGAGCTCCAGCTCGACACCGCCGAAATTTGGCCACATTCGCGAACCTCGCCGAAGGTCGGGGCATGTCCGTAAACCGCTGCTGCGCCCTCGCCCTTTTTCTGTGCTTCGGATGCGCGAGCTCGGCCGCTCACACGTCACGGGCTCACTCGCTCGAAGACCGAGAAGCGTCCGTCCTGAACTCACCGGCCTATGGCGGCCCGAGCGATCCCCTGCTCTCGAACTGCGACGATTCAACGGCGAATTCCGAGCTTCAGCTCGCGTTCAGCACGCGCGCGAACGGCACGCGCAGCATCGGCGAACCCGCGCGCGAAGACCGCGAGCGCGCCGTGGTAGAGACGCGTGATCGCGCTCGGGCTCCCGAGTGCCTCGCGCTCGCGAGCCGAATCACTCGAGCGGGAACGAGGCGGTCGGCGGCTTCGCCGTAGGCTCGGGCGACTCAGCCGGCGGCTCCGGCTCCACGGGACGAGGCCTCGGGGCGGCTTCCGCGCGCACCGGCGGCTTCTCGCCGGCTTGGCTCGGCCCCGCAGCAGCCGGAATGCGTTCGGCTGGGCGGGCTCGCACGGGCGGCTCGGGCTCTGCCGGCTCCGCTGCGGGCTGGGGTTGCGCCTCCGCCGCTGCGGGCTCGCTTGCCTGCGGCAGCGCTGCCGGCTCGGTCGCCGGCAGGACGGGCTCGGCGGTGTTCGCGACAGGGGCAGCGGGAGGCGGCGTGATCACACGCTCCGGCACGCGTTCCTCCCGTGCAGCGGACGGCGACGTGACCTTCGACTCGCGCTGCGATCGACCATGCAGGACTGCAACGAGAGCCACGGCCAGGCCGAAGCCCACGACACCTGCCACGAGCTTCACGAAATTGGTGCGGCGCTGTTCCAGGGCGGGAGACCAACCGCGCATCGAAGGCGGCTTGCTCGCTCCCTCGCCGGCCTCGTCCGAAACGATGGGCTGTGAGTCCAGGTTCGTCTCTGCGAGCGCGGCGGAGTAGCGGCCTTCGTCCCCTTCCGAGAAGAAATCTTGCCAGTGCTCGTCGCGCGGCTGCTCTTGCACCGCAGGCTGTGGCGCTTGGGACTCTGCGCTCGGGGAAGCGCGCTGCACCAAGCTGTGTTCGTCGAGAGCGGTTGCGGGAAAGAGCGGCTGAGTACGCGCGGCCAGCGCATGCTTCCCTGCCGCTTCTCCGGTGACCGGCAAAGGCGGCGGCGTGGACGTTCCCGAAATCAGCGCCGTGCGCGATCTTCCGTACGGTTTGGCAGGCGCCGTGGGCGTCTCACGATCCCCGTGCGCGGGCGGGGTGCTGCCTTCCTCACCCTCGTCTTCCTTGCGCGACGACGGAAACGGGATGACTTTGCCTTCCGGCGTGCGAGCTCCAGCGCTCTCGCGGAGCACGACGCTCGGGCCCGGATCGGCTGCGAGCGCGACGGTCGCGGCCCCGACGGGCAGAGGCGGAGGCCCGAGCGAGCGGCCGGGAACACGCCCCGGAGCCGTCGATACCGGCGGGATGCTCGCGCGCGGACCGAGCCCGATTTGCGTGGTGGCTATTTCTTCGCCAGCGTCATCGGCCGAAGCCGCAATCTGGTCGAGGATCGCTTCGGCGCTCGAGTCGATGGAGTCACGCGCCTGCGCCTCCGCTGCGCTGAGTGCCGCTGCGGCCTCTATGCCTTCGCCCTCTGCCGGCTCGGTTTCGAAGGGCTGGGTCTTGGGACGCGACCCGCGCGCAGCGATGCCGTCGAGCGTAGGTGCCGCGGGACGCCAGGACGCGGAAGTGACCGCTTCCGCCGGCATGCGCGGCTCGCTGCCGACGCTCGGGACGACGTCTTCTTCGGCGCGGTCGAGCTTCGGTAAGCTCTCCCCCTCCACGCTCGGGACGACGTCTTCTTCTTCACTGGTGCTGGGCCCGGAGTTCGGCCCCGCGTCGGACACCGTGAGCAGCCCTTCGAAGAAGAGCTTGCTGATCGTCGATAGGGTCGACAGATCTTCGAACGGCGAGTCATCGACGACGTCGATCAGCGTGCGGCGCCCGTCGAACAGCCGCAAGATGCCGTTCAGCTCGTCGGGAATTTCGTTGAGGCGTTCGAGCAGTTGCTCGTGATCGATTTCGAAGATCGTCGAGAGTGAGGGCAACTGCTCGAGCAAGCGTCCCCACTCGTCCACACGGCGCATGCCCTCCATGAGCAGCCCCTGCGTGGACGTGGGAATGATGTCCTCGTTTTGAACGGGGCGAAACTCGACTTCGAAGCTGCCCGAGTTCCAGATCAGCGCGCGATACACGGCCTCTTCACCGCGCAAACGCCCGAACTCGGAGTCCACGACCTTGCCGTCGCGAAAGTACACGTGCGCTTCGTGGCGGCCGTGACGAATCCGCGCCACGCCACTCTTGCGACTGACCTCGAAGGTCTGCAGCAGATCGACGACCCCCATGTCCTCGAGAGAGCCGCTCAGGCGCGTGCGCGCGCTGGTGGGCAGGCTGGTTGCCAGCCGTTCCTGCGTGCGCCGTGCCAGGAGCAGGTTCACGCGCGCGATCAACTCGCGCACGAAGATCGGCTTGGTGAGGTAATCCTCGACGCCGAGCTCGAGCCCGCGAATCTTGTCTTCGATGGACTTCTGGCTCGTCAGAAAAACGACCGGAATGCTGGCGAACTCGCCGTTGTCCTTGAGCCTGCGTACGAGCTCGTAGCCGTCGAGACGCGGCAAACGCGTGTCACTCAGGATCAAATCGGGAGTCGAAAACTCGATCTTCGCCAGTGCGTCTGCGCCGTCGGAGGCAGTCGTGACATTGTAGCCGGCCTTTTTGAGACTGACTTCGAGCACGCGCACGCTGCGCGGATCGGCATCGACGAGAAGGAGCTGTTTCTTGGCCAACTGAAGCCTTCCGAATCGGTCCTGTCAGCCCCCCGGACGGCACCGGCGCTGAGCTTGAGGCTCATTGTGCCCAGGGATCGATGATCTCGCTACCTTCTAGCGACCTGGCATTGGCTTTCTTGTTCCGTCCCGGGCGAACCGTGCGGCGCCCACGCTGGGCCCGCTCCGCTGACGGCGGGGGCGATTCCTGTGCCTCCGCGGACGGCTCCCCAGGCTCTTCGCGATCTGGGGTGCGGGTAGACCCCGGTCCAGCGGCCGCCGGCCCCTCCCATCGCGGCGCTTCGAGCTCTGCTGCGCGGGGCGCACTGGCCACGCCACGCGCAGTTGGGGCTGAAATCGCGCCGATCGCCGGAGCAGCAGGCTTTTTGAACCAGGCCTTTCCGATCCAGAATAAAGCTAGCAGCAGGCCCAGCGCTGCGAGCGCCACGGCCGCCGGCTTACCCAGGCCGCGGCCCTGGCGAACCTGACCCAAAGCGCGCATTTCTTCGCGGGTCGGAGCCTCGAGCTGATCGGCGAGGCGTATCGAATGCGTCCCTTCGCGGCTGGCTGCGGGCCGAAGCTCGAGCACGCCACTTTCACTGAAGCTGACCACGCTCGTGAGCGCAGCGATCAGCTCGGCCATGCTCGCAAAACGCTGGGCGGGCTTCTTCTCCAGGCAGCGGAGCAGGATGTCTTCGAGCGCGCCGAGCGATTTGTTGTCGGAGACGAGCTCGCTCGGACGCATCGGTTCCACATACATGTGCTTCGTGAGTACGCCCATGTAGCTGTCGGCTTCGAATGGCACGCGTCCCGTGAACATTTCGTACATCACGATGCCCAGCGAGTAGATGTCCGAGCGCTGGTCGACCTGTTCACCCGCGGCCTGCTCCGGGCTCATGTAGTGCGGCGTACCGAAGACCATGCCGGCGCGGGTCAGCCGACTCGCACCTGCCACCTTCGCGAGCCCGAAATCGAGGACCTTGACCAGGTCCCGTTCACCCGGCGCCTCCGCGACCTGAATGTTGTCCGGCTTGAGGTCGCGGTGAATCACGCCGGCTTCGTGCGCGGCGGCGAGCGCCTCGGCCACCATCAGCAGTACGCGCACGGCGCGCGCCGCCGGCAGCGGGCCACCACTGTGCAGCAGCCAGCTCAGCGGCTGTCCCTGCAACAGCTCCATGACGAAGTAAGGCTGCCCGCTCGGCAGCGTACCGAAATCGGTGATCTGAACCACGCCGGCGTGCACAACGGCGGCAGCGGCCTTGGCCTCCTGGATGAAACGGGCTGAAAGCTCCGAATCGACGGCGAGGTCCCGCCGCAGAGCTTTCAAGGCGAACTGCCGCCCGAGGGCCGCGTGGCGCACCCGATAGACAGTGCCCATGCCACCCTCGCCGAGCACTTCAATCACTTCGTAGCGCTTGTCGATGACGCTACCGAGCAGCGGGTCGGCGCTCGGGTTCCAGGTATTGGACGGCCGCAGCGTCTCTCCATCGAACGGGCAGAAGCGCGCGTCCGCTCCGGAGAAGTGGTGGTGGCAAAGCGGGCACTCGGCTGCACTCGCTGCGGCGCGGCTCTCCGCCTCGGCGCCACCCGGTTCGGCGTCGCCAGGGAAAAATTGCCTGCGCGTTGGCTCCACCACCTCACGACAAACGTAGCGCGGACGCGCGCGTCATGCGAGCGCGCCCTGGCCATGCCGAGCCGCGCTCTACGGCAGCAGCTGCGAGCCGCATTCAGCGCAGAATTTTGCGCTGCGAGAATTGCTGGTGCCGCACTTGCCGCAACGGCTGGCTTGCGCGTCCGGCGCCTGTCCGGCTGGAGCGCCTGGCTTGGAGGCATCCGGTGCGCTCGGGGCCGCGCCCGACCCGGGGAAACCGCCGGGTGGCGCTGCATAGCCTGGATGCGGAGGTGGGTAGCCGGGCGGCGGTCCATAACCCCCCTGCGCCGGCGGGTAACCCTGGCCGGGCGGATACTGCGCGGGGTAACCCGGCGGCTGAGCGTAACCGGGATGTCCCGGATAGGCCTGCTGCGGTGGATAGCCGGGCGGCGGATACCCCGGAGGAACACGACCTCCGTACTGCATGCCGGCGCCCATGCCCATTCCGGCCGCGAGGCCCGCAGAAGCCAGCGCCCCGCCGCCGCCCTCGCCGCCTTGAGCGAGCCCTTCGCCGAGCCCCATCATGGCCTCGGCGCCCGCATACTGCTGGTAGCGGTTCATATCGAGCTGATTCACGTAACGCCCGCGGTTCGCGAACTCCTGGTCGAGCTGATACTGCCGCGCTTGAGCCTCGGCTTCGGCCCGGCCGATGCTGATCTTGGCTTTGCGAGCGTCGATCTTGGCTTGCACGATCTGGTCCTGGAACTCGTCGATGCGCGCCTGGTCTTCTTCCGAGAGATTGAT
>DATHEN010001375.1:0-2828 GCA_035318565.1 Polyangiaceae bacterium | reverse complement strand
GGCAGCCTGGGCGGTCCAGCCGTCGATTGTCGCAAGGCGTTCAAGCCCGGCGTCGTGGGCGTCATGTCGCGCTCGGGCGGCATGACGACCGAGATCTGCAATGCGCTGTCGAACGCCGGGCTCGGAGAGAGCACGGCCGTGTCGGTGGGCGGCGATCCGGTCATCGGCTCCACGTACAAGGACTTGATGCCGCTCTTCGAAGCGGACCCCGATACCAAGGCTATCGTCGTGTACTCGGAGCCGGGCGGAACGGCCGAGGCCGAGCTCGCCCAGTGGTCGATGGAGAACAAGAGCCGGCTCCCCATCGTGGCGTTCGTGGCCGGCCGCTTCATGGACGACATGCCCGGCATGAGCTTCGGTCATGCCGGCACCGTCGTCGAACGCAAGATGGACTCACCCAAAGACAAGATTCGCCGCATGCGCGACGCCGGGATCGCGGTTGCCGACGAAATTGGCGACATCCCGCGACTGGTCAAAGAGCGCATTCAAGCTGCTGGAGGCTGAAACATGGCGATGTTCATCCAAGTCACCGTCAACAACGACGTCATCCAGAAGAGCGAGGGCGTCGCTGAAAAACTCGTCGAAGTGTGCCCCGTGAAGATCTTTGCACCGGGCACAGCACCGCGCACCGTGAGCGTCGTCGAGGACAACGTGGACGAGTGCACTTTATGCGAGCTGTGCCTGAAGACCTGCTCCGACGGCGTGAACGTCAAAAAGCTCTACGAGGACTAGTACCTCGATTCTGCTGATCGAGGTACGCCCGGATAGTCCGTGCCCGTTTCGGCGACGCGCCCCGCCGGACTGTACGAGCTACTGGGTTTGCGCGGGCTCAGCGCGAACCAGCGCATCTTTGACGCTCAAAGCCAGAGCGCAGTTGTTCGCCTGACGCTGCGCTGCGGACACCGTCTGAGGAGTACGCACGACGCGTTCCCCTACGGCTAGTGCCTGCCCGGACGCCACACGGCGGAGGCGTAAGACCGGTTTGCCCGTGCTCAAATCCCAGATGCCGACGCGCACTGGATGCGCGGTGCGCTGCAGGCGCTCGGCGTCGGACTCGCCGGCATCCGGCAACTCCGCGGGCAAGCCGGCGGGCGGCGTTTCATCGAGCAGAGCCGTGAAGTACTTCGCGCGAGAGAGCAGCTCGATGGCGAGGGGCACGTCGCTGCGAACCACCGCTGCCAGATCGCGGTCGTACGCTTGCACGGCCAGAGCACTCTCCGCTTGGTGCAACTCGTCTGTCCACTCGCTCGAGAGTACGCGCAATGCGCGGTAAGCGAGGCGCGTGTTGTAGGGATGCCTGGGGCGCACGCACGCCTGATATTCGTCGCACAAGAAACCCGACTCGCAGTCGCTCGTCGTGCGACAGCGAGCTCCGGGTTGCGCCGGGGGGCTCAGCGCATCGACGAACAGACACGAGGCGAATCCATCTCTCAGCGAAACTTGCGCCGCCTTTCGGATGTCCTTTGCCGTGCGCGCTTCGGACAGCTGCAGGCGCAAGTAGACGCCCGGTTGCCGGCTCACGCGCTCGAATGACGCATCATCGGCGATGAAGTCATCGGGGCGGACGGAGGCGAGCTCCTGGACCCAGCGCTCCATGCGATCTCGAAACGGAATCAGCTTGGTGCCGAGCGAGCTCGCGACGGCGCGCTGCTTGGCCATGACCGCACTCTTCCGGCTTTCGAGCCGTCCCTGCTCGATGCGCCAGTAGACGACGCCGAACGTCGCGAGCCCGACCGCCAGCCACAGCCAGAAATACGTCGGTAGCGCCGGCATTCGCGCGCGCCCGAACACGATGGCGCGGCGACGCTCATCGCGCGCCTCGTTCAACGAGGGCAGCCCGCGCTCCCGCGGCTCGTCGCGCTTGCGCATGGCCAAAGGGTTTTCGGAGAGAACCGGCCTGGAGATCAGCGGCAGCACGCGGCCGTAGCCGCGCCGCTGCTACTTCGTCTCACCGAGCCGGCTCACCATGAAGCTGATGTTCGGATAGCCCGCGAAAGCCGCGGTCTGGAACACGCTCTTGACGACCAGCGCCGGTACCTTGCGATCGACCTGAAGCACGGCCACGCCCGGGAATTCCTTGCCGGGGTTGATCTGCTTCCACAGCTCGCGCTTGTTCTTCAGGATGTTGAAGAGCTCGTCCACCCGCTGCAGGCGGTTGGCTTCCTCGATTGCACGCGTGTTTCCCGCGGGGTGCCCGTCCACGAGGATCTGCGTGCCCGTGATGGCGACCATCGGCGCTTCCACCATGTCGAGCACGTTTTCCGCAGCCGGTAGCTTCACGTTCTTGTCGACCGGAAGCTCACCCGTCGCCGAGAAGCTCGCGAGCAGGAACAGCACGATACACAGCAGAAAGTCGATGAACGGGATGAGCGGGATCTCGTGGTTCGACGAGCGCCGGCCATGGCCGAGCACCTTGCGGCGCACGAACTTCAGCGGGATGTGATGCAGGAGCCGGCGACCCGGCACCTGAATGGGTTGCTCGAAGCGATTCAGCGGCTTCTCAGACATGGGTCCTCAGTTCACGGCGAACGTGACGTTGAACGACGGGACTTTTTCGGTTTTACCGGCGAAGCTGAAGTCGCGTTGCGGGAAGTAGATGGCGTCGATCACGGCAATCACGTCGGCAAACGGGGTCGAATTGTCGGTGTGCAGCACGGCCTGATCGAACTTCTTGTCGGTAGCAGCGCGGTGGCTGCCGTTCTGCTTCCACTCATCGGCGATTTTGGTCGCCAACTCCGGATAGGTGAAGTCCTCGGCTATGCCCTTGGGCACCTTCTTGCGCTCGACGTCGATGGTGTTGACCACCGTGCTCCCCTCTTTCCAGACAA
>DATHEN010001374.1:0-5854 GCA_035318565.1 Polyangiaceae bacterium | reverse complement strand
TGCAAAACTCCGCTCTGGGAAGGCAGCTCCCGGTTCGGGAACGTCGAGGTCGATGGCTCGGCGGCTCATACGCGATACAGCCCGCCGGCAAAGGTGAGCCCGGCACCGGCGCTGAGGAACAACAGTTCGTCGCCCGGCTTCAGGCCGTGTTCCACGGCGATTTGGTAGCCAACGATCGGCACCGAGGTGAAGGACTGGCCGAAGCGCGTGCTCGTGTCGATGATCTGCGAGCTGGCGATGCCGAGCAGCTTGGTCAGGCCGGGACGAAGGTCGCAGGGCGGGGCGGAGACGATCACGCCCTTCAGCGTTTTGACGTCGATACGATGCTCTGCGATGTACGCGGCGCTGGCCGTCAGCGCGAATTCGGCGAGCCGCTCCGAAAAATCCTCGTCCACTTCGAAGGTGAGCTCGTCGCGAGCTCTGTCGCTCTTGCCCACGTCCGTGAAGGAGCGCGATCCGACGTAGTCGTCCTCGGAGGACGAACACACGACATCGTGAAAGCCCGAGCCGTCCTCGGAGCGGGTGAGCAGCGCCGCGGCACCCAAGTGCGTATACGGGAAGTCGTCCTGGACCTTGCACGAGGGATGTACGTCGCTCGCGACCACCAGCACGGCGCGCGTGGAGCGCGTCTCGATGAAGCTCGCCGCGAGCTGCACGGCATTGAAAAAGCCGCAGACGCCGTTCAAAAGATCGAACGAGAGCGTGCCGCGGCCCCAGGCCTCGGCGTGGGCGGGCCGCAGATTACTGTTGAGGCCGATGCGGCCCTGAATCAGCGACGCGAGCGCCGGCTCGTGAATGTTCTGGTCACGGTAAATGCCGATGTTCAACAAGACGCCGATCTCGGCTGCGTCGATCTGAGACAGGTCGATACAGGCTTGGCCCGCGATCGCCGAGTACTCAATCGATTTGTCCAGACCAACCTGGTTGCAAACGCTGACTGTAGCGATTTTCGTGGGCATGGGTTGCCTCCAGGAAACCGACCGTGAATGAAACGAGCCCGAGCACGAGACCCGACGCCATCACCAGGAACAGCACTCGATCGCCCTGCTTGATGCGTTTGTCGGCGATGGCCGCGTCCAGCGCGAGCAGGTGGCTCGTGGACGACGTATTGCCGTACTCGCCCACGATGCTGATCACTTCGGGGACGTCGCCGAAAAAGTTCGCCAGGGCCTGCGTACCGGCGCGCAGCGCACCGGAGGCCGTCTGGTGAGGAATCAGATAGTCGTAATCGGAGAGGCGCATGCCGTGCTCGGCCAGCACCTTCGCGAGAAAGCGCGGAAAGCGCTTGATGGCTTCGATGTGCAGGGCCGCGGAGCGCGTGTACATGACGACGCCGGGGCGCTTGTCGCTCGGCATCGCGAGACACAGATCCGAATAAGTCCCGAGCGTGACGAAGCGGGCGAAATCCACGCCTGGGTCGTTCGCGGAGCAGCCCTCGAGCACGCAGGCGCTGCCGGCATCTCCCACGGTGAGCGAAGCCAGCTGCTGATCGTCGATGCCGCTCACTTCCTGCAACGCGACGTCGGCCAGCGGCGTGATGCATTCTCCGCTCACCACCAGGCCGTTCCTGACGGTGCCGGAACGGATCATGGTGTCCACCAGGTGCATGCCGGTGCACATGCCGGCGCAGGCGTTGGTGATGTCGAAGTGCTGAGCGTTGCTCGCGCCGAGCTCTCTGCGGAGAAACAGGCTGATCGCCGGATCGAACTGCGTACGGAGGCCGCCTTTGAAGCGCGTGATGGAGACGTAGATGAGCGCCTCGAGATCGCGGGCGTCGTACTTGGACTTGTTGAGGCAGTTTCGCGCTGCCTTGAGCGCGAGCGCGTACGAGTCTTCATCCGGGGCATGCACGCGGCGGCTGGCGATGCCGGTGATGGCCTCGAGATCGAAGATCGGCCCGCAGGCGAGCTGGCTCATGAGCTCGGCGGTGGACTGGACGCGCTCCGGCAGGTAAACGCCGATGCTTTCCAGCCGCGTTTTGCTGCGGGGTCGGGCTAACATGCGCGGGCTCGCTGGAGGTGGAGGCGGCGCCGCGCACGCGGCTGGATGGTAGGACCGCACGGGACTGCGGCCGCGCCGGCCCGGAGCACGGGACGCGCGGGGACGCCGTGAAACGCGGACGTTGACGCGCCGCACGCTTCTGCCCGAATGGTCATCGCTCGCCTCGGCACCACAGGTCACTCTTTCATAACGAAAGGTGGTAGGGAATCCTGCATGTAGGACAAGCGCGTGCGAATGAAACGCATCCGCTCGGGCCGCATAAATGAAACGCAATTGAAACGGCGTGCTCACTCGCCGGGTCTGATTTGCGTGTAAGCGCGGTTTTTCCCAGGGATCCGCAGGCGAGCGCGGGCACGGGCGCGACTCCGCTGTCCGACTCCCACTCAGCGGCAGGACCGATATCCGATCTCAAAACGAGATTAGGAGTCGCGTTGAGTATAGAAAGTCGCAGACGGTATAAGACAGAAGTGCGTTTAGCGGCCCTGGGGACGGCTCACCGCGCGGGCTGAAGCGGATCGTGGCGTCTCCTTGGACTACTTGAAAACGCCCGTTTTCAGTTTCGATCGCGGCCCGTGCGGCACGTACCGGCTGGTTCGTTGGCTGAGGTGCGACAGCGACGCACACTGTGGTTTCTTTGCGGCAACTCGTATGCGATACGCGTCAATTCCTCGCCAAAAACGCGCTTTCCCTCAAACAGGGTTGTTCTGGTAGACAACTGAACACACTTGTTCAGTCGTTTAACGGTGCCGGGAATGCCACGAAAATGGCGCGAAAACCGCTGGATACTGCGTTTGCGCTCGAGCTTGGAGACGGAGTGAGACTAGCGCTTACGATCTCATTATGCATAAAGTGGTGTAACCAAGGCTCGCAGTCAGGCCTACGCCACATCCCCCTCCAGGGGGTCTGAGCAGGAGTCGCGCACATGAAGAAGTTTCTCGTTGGAATCGTACTGGCAGCGCCGATAGGGCTAGCATGTGGGCCATTGCCGCCTCCGGGCACCGGCGGAACCGCTGGACAAGGTGGACAAGGCGGGCAGGGTGGAAACCCGGGCAACGCCTTCTGCGCGGTGAAGGCCGTGCTCGAGGCCAAGTGCACGGGCTGTCATTACCCGAACAGTGCTCAAGCCCCCATGTCTCTGCAGACCTTTGCGGACACGCAGGCCATCCGTAATGGCCGGCCCGTTTGGCAAATCATGCGCGACCGCATCGCTGCCGGCACCATGCCGCCGTTCGGTAGTGGCATATCCCTGAGCCAGGAGCAGAAGAACACGATCACGGGCTGGAACGGCAGCGGAAGCAACGACTGTGGCGGAGGCGGCACAGCATGCGCGCCCGGACAATTTTGCAGTATGCGAAACTGCACTGGCGAGGGCTGCATCAACACCAAGTGCAACATCACGCATCGCTTCGTCGCGCACGCCGGTGGCAAACAGGGACGGTTCCCAGTTCCAGCCGGTACCAAAGACGACTACCGATGTTTCACGTTCACCAACCCATTCTACAGCACCAACCCCGACCCTAAAGTCGACATCCAGGTGACGGCCGAGACGCCGCTCATCAATTCAGGTAATCCGGGCGTTCTCCATCACTGGTTGCTGTTCGGAAGCACCAACCCGCCAGGGGGTGACGGCTCCATCATGGGCGGGCCCGGCATTTTCAACTGTATCCAGCCAGAACTGACCGACAAGCTGCTTTCTGGATGGGCGCCCGGCGGCGACGCGTACATCTTGCCGGACGATATCGGATTGAGTCTGAAGAAGTACCCGTTCCTCGTGCTGCAGAACCACTACAACAACGAGACGCTCGCCGCCGGCAGTGACGCGAGCGGCGTCGCCTATTGCACGAGCCCGGCTGCGCGGCAGAACACAGCTACCATCGTGACCCTGGGAACGGACAACATCAGCATCCCGGCGGGTGCATCGAATGCGGCGGCATCGGGCCGCTGCGACACCTCAGTCGGCGGAAATGGCCTCGCGAAGAGCAACCGCCCGGTATACATCTTCGCGTCCTCGCCCCACATGCACAAGCTCGGTACCAAATTTCGGACGACGCACACGCGCGGCGGGCAGGCACTCCCGGATATCAGCAACATCGGCACGTGGGTATTCGACAAGCAGCACAAGTTTGGCCTCCCGCGCGTCGAGTACAGGCCAGGCGACTCGATGGTGACGACGTGCAACTACGCCAACCCGACCCCGTTCGGGGTCAATTTCGGCCCCGGTACGATTCAGGAGATGTGTTACGACTTCGTCATGGCGTACCCGCTAGCCGACGTGCGCGGTGAGTGCGGTCAGGGCGTTACGTTCACCGGCGGTAACTAGAACGCGGCTTCGGCGCGCGAGCCGAGTCGGACTCGATCGCATCGACCCGGGACGTGACGTTCCGGGTCGATGTGTATTTGGGGGCTGCTTGCTCGCGAGCCGGCTGGTGCCGCGCTACAGCCGGCGTTCGAGGTACAGCTGGCGGCAGAGCCGGCGCTGCAGCTTGCCGCTGGATGTACGGGGCAAGCCGCCCGCGCGCACGAACTTTACCTCGTGCACGGCGAGCTCGAGCTTGTCGGCCACGGCTTTGCGCACGGCCCTGGCGATCTCGTCGTCACTGGCTTCGCGTTTGGCGCTGAGCTCGCAGATCACGATCAGGCGCTCCTGGTTCGCCTGATCGACGGAAAACGCGGCGACGGCTCCGTGTAACTCGGCGTGGCAGCGCGCGACCGTGTTTTCGATGTCTTCCGGGTAGTAGTTCACGCCGCCCAGGATGATTAAATCCTTGATACGGCCGGTGACGAACAGCTGTTCGCCTTTCATGAAGCCGAGATCGCCCGTGCGCAGATAGCGCTCGCCGGATGACGCGCCGTCCGTGCAAAGCTCGGCGGCAAAGGTGTCCTGGCTGAGCGCAGCTTGGTTCCAGTAGCCTCCCGCGACGCTCGCGCTCCGCACCCAGATCTCGCCGATTTCTCCTGCGGACTTCGGCTTGGCCGTCTCGGGATCCACGATCGTGATTTCGACGCCGTCGAGTGCGGGCCCGCAGCCGACCAGCGTGAACGTCGCCTGTTCGGGCCGTGGCGGCTCAGCACGACCCTGAGCGAGTCCCTGCGCGTCGAATGCCTCGATGGGTGTTTCCCGACCGGGTACGGCGAACGAAACGCCGAGCGTTGCCTCGGCCAAGCCGTAGCAAGGCGCATACGCCTTGGCATCGAACCCGCACTGGCGGAACGCTTCGGCGAAGCGCTGCAGCGTGTCCGGACTCACGCGTTCAGCGCCGCTGAACGCCACGCGCCAGGCGCGCAAATCGTACGGCGCGCGCTGCTCGGGAGTGAGCCTGCGCACGCACAACTCGTAGCCGAAGTTCGGGCCTCCGCTGACAGTTCCGCCAAACTGCGTGATTGCCCCGAGCCAGACACCGGGACGCTTCAGAAACGTGCTCGGCGTGATCAAGATGCTCTGCACGCCCATGCAGAGCGGCAGCAGGATCGCACCGACTAGGCCCATGTCGTGATAGGGCGGCAGCCACGCCACGACGCGATCTGCCGAATTCATGCCTGCGCGCTCGAACAGGCTCTGGATGTTGTGCACGAAGTTGCCGTGCGTCACCATCACGCCTTTCGGCGCGCTCGTGGAGCCGGACGTGTACTGCAGGAGCGCGAGGCTGCCCGGTTCTGGCGTGACTGGATTGGCGTAGCGGACGCCCGGCTCCGGCGTCAGTTGATCCGAGGCGATCCACTGCAAGCCGGTGAGGCCGCGTTCGTCTTGCACGAGTGGCATCACGCTCTCGAGGGCGCGGGCCGTGGAGAGCGCCCATTCCGCGTGCGCGTCTTGCACGATCCCGGCCAGTCGAGTCATGGGCCGACCTGCACC
>DATHEN010001373.1:0-10968 GCA_035318565.1 Polyangiaceae bacterium | reverse complement strand
ATGACTGATTTGATTGATGGGGTTCGGGTCTTGCAGCTGTGAAGACCACTGAACGGTGCCGGTCTTGTAGTCCAGTGCCTGCACGGCGCTGTCCCAGGTTCCAAAGTAGAGCGTGTCTCCCGCCAGCACCGGGGTGCTCGTCACCGGCGCATTCGGCCACTCCCACTTCTTCTCCAGCGAGCCGACGGTATCCCGCGAAATGCGGCGCTCGTCCGGATTGGCGCGCGAGTTCTGGTAGTCGCGGCCGTAAAAGAGCCACTCCGCGTTGTCTCCGCGGGTGAGATCGTCTTTCTCCTCGGAGTCGCCGCCGCAGCCTGCGAGCGCGAGAAGCAAGCAACACGGAGCGATCGTTTTCGAGCAGCGTTCTAACGTCATTGTTTTGATACCGAAGTGGGCCCAGCGGCGGGGGCGTTTGGGGCGCGCGATACTACACTCCATGCCCACTGCTGCGCGAGGTCGATCGCGGGATCGAACACTTCCGCTGAGACTTGACTGTGCGTCGCGCTGCTGAGGTAGTACGCGCCCATTCATGAGCTGGAGCCGCGAACTCGAGGAAGTGGAGCACCGTCGCCGGGAGGCCCTGAAACTCGGCGGTCCCGAGAAAGTCGAACGGCACCGAGCAGCGGGCAAGCTCACCGTTCGTGAACGCATCGCGCAAATGATCGATAGCGGGAGCTTCGAGGAAATCGGCTCAATCTCGGGCTTTCCGACTTATGACGCAGAGGGCAATCTGCTGCAGTTCACTCCCGCCAACATCGTCTGCGGCCTGGGGCGGGTAGAGGGCCGCGGTTGTTTCGTCACAGCGGACGACTTTACGGTACGCGGCGGCGCGAACGACGGCGGCATGCACGACAAGTTCGTGTACGCCGAGACCTTTGCCCGTAAGTGGCGCATCCCGCTGGTGCGGCTGGTGGACGGTACCGGCGGCGGCGGGTCGGTGAAGCACCTCGAGACGACGGGGCGCACCTACTTGCCGGACGTCCCCTCGTTTACGGAGGTGATTCACGCGCTTTCGGAAGTGCCGGTCGTGGCGCTGGGGCTCGGTTCGGTCGCCGGTATGGGCGCGGCGCGCGTGTGCGGAAGCCACTACTCCGTCATGGTGCGCGGCACGTCGCAGCTGTTTGCGGCCGGGCCGCCGGTGGTGGCGCGCATTGGCCAGGTGGTCACCAAGGAAGAGCTCGGTGGCAGCAGCTTGCACGCCAAGAACGGCACCATCGATGACGAAGTCGCAAGCGAGCCCGAGGCCTTCGAGCGCGCGCGTCGCTTCCTGTCTTACTTACCGAGCTCCGTTCACGAGCTACCGCCACGCGCAGAAGCCGCGGATTCAGCGGACCGCCGCGCTGAAGAGCTATTGAACGCAGTCCCGCGCGAGGATCGGCGCGTGTACAAGATGCGCCCGATTCTGGAGGCCGTGCTCGATCAGGGCTCGTGGTTCGAGATCGGGCGAGCCTGGGGCAGGTCCGTGATCACCGGCATGGCGCGGCTCGACGGCTGGCCAGTGGCGATTCTGGCTAGCGATCCGTACCACTACGCGGGCGCCTGGACGGCCGACGCTTGTCGCAAGGCCGTGCGCCTCGTCGATCTCGCTCAGACATTCCGGCTACCGGTGGTCCACTTCGTGGATATTCCCGGCTTTTTGATCGGCAAAGACGCCGAAGCGTCCGGCGTGATGCGCTATGGAACTCAGGCGCTCGCGGCCGTGCGTCAATCGACCATGCCCTGGTGCGCGATCCTGGTGCGCAAAGCCTTCGGTATGGCGGCGCTCACGCAGCGCAACGGCTCGCAGACGTTTCTGCGCTACGCTTGGCCGTCGGCGCGCTGGGGCTCATTGCCGATCGCAGGCGGAGTCGAGGCGGCGTACCGCGCCGTCATCGAAGCCGCGCCCGATCCCGACAAGAAGCGCGCGGAGATCGAAGCCAAGCTCGAGCTGGTGCAGTCTCCGATCCGGACCGCAGAGGCCTTCGGGGTCGAAGAGATCATCGATCCTCGTGAGACTCGCCGTTACCTGTGCCGCTTCGCTAACCTCGCCGCGCCGCTGCGAGCGGCCATTCAACCTGGCCAGTACCGACCATGACATTCAGAGACGAGATTCGCGCTTGGCTCGAGGAGCACGCTCCCCAGGGTCTGTACGGCAAGAGCCGCGAGGCGGGCGCGCAGATCTGGGGAGGAAAGCAAGAGCAACGCTCCGCGGATCAGGAAGCCTGGCTGCGCGCGGCCGTCGAACGCGGGTTCACCGCGCCCACTTGGCCGAAGGAGTATGGCGGCGGCGGGCTGTCTCAGCAGGAGGCTCAGGCGCTCGCGTCTGAAATCGAGCAGCTCGGCTTGCCTCCTCCCCTCACCGGGTTCGGCTTGTCGATGATCGGTCCGACCTTGCTGCATTTCGGTGGCGAGGAGCAGAAGCGCGAGCATTTGCCGCGCATCACGCGCGGGGAAATTCGCTGGTGCCAGGGCTACTCGGAACCGAACGCCGGCAGTGACCTCGCATCCCTGCAATGCAGCGCGCGGGACGCGGGCGATCACTACGTGATCAACGGTCAGAAGACCTGGACCAGCTACGGCGACAAGTCCGACTGGATGTTCGTACTGGTGCGCACGGACCCGGCCGCGAAGAAGCAGCAAGGCATCACCTTCTTGCTGGTGGATCTGGCGAGCCCGGGCGTGAGCATTCGACCCATCGGCTTGATCAGCGGAGCTTCGCCGTTTTGCGAAAGCTTCTTCGAAGACGTGAAGGTTCCGAAACAGAACGTCGTGAGCGAGGTCAATCAGGGCTGGACCGTGGCCAAAGCGCTGCTCGGACACGAACGCGAGATGATCGCTGCGGTGTTCGGCAGTGGACGCGGCGCCACACGCGGCGAGTCGGTGGTCGCGACCGCCAAGCAGTACTCCCAGGCAGAACGCATCACCGATCCACTCTTGCGCGATCGTACGGCCGCGTTGCTCATGGACGAGAAGTGCTTCGAGCTGACGGTGCAGCGCATCGCCGACAATGCGCGCGCCGGACGGCGGCCCGGTCCGGAGTCGAGCATTCTCAAGATCTACGGAACGGAGCTGAACCAACGTCGCCAGGAGTTGTTGTGTTCGCTGCGCGGCCCCGAGTCGCTCGGCTGGCAGGGCGAAGGCTTCCCTGACGAAGCCCTGCAGCAAACACGCGACTGGCTCCGCTCGCGAGGGAACACCATCGAAGGCGGCACCAGCGAGATCCAACTCAACATCATCGCCAAGCGTGTCTTGGAGCTGCCGGACTGAGAACGAACGATGCAACTCGTGATGAGCGAAGAGCAACAGCTGCTCGCCAAAACCGCCCGCGATCTAGTGCGCGAACAGGCGCCCGTCGCACGGCTCCGCAGCTTGCGCGAAGATCCTGTCGGGTACGATCCTGCGCTTTACCGGCGCATGGCCGAGCTCGGCTGGATGAGTCTGCCCATCCCGGAACGCGACGGCGGCCTCGGGCTCGGCTTAGCGGACGTGATCTGCGTGACGGAAGCGCTCGGTCGCGGCCTCGCTTCCGAGCCGTATCTGTCGTCGTTCCTGTGCGGTCAGCTGCTGGCCCGCGCCGGCAACGAAGAGCAGAAAAGTGCCTATCTGGCGCCGCTGATGGCGGGCGAAGCCGAGCTCGCCCTCGCCTACGCCGAGCGCGGCCAGCGCTTCGATTGGCAGCGCTCGGCCACGCACGCAAACGCGACCGCGGACGGCTTCGAGCTCAGCGGCGAAAAGCAGCAGGTGCTCGGCGCCACCCGAGCCAATGCGTTCATCGTCGTCGCTCGCACGTCGAACGCGCGCGCACAGGCTGGCGATTTATCGCTGTTCGTCGTGCCACGCGGCATTGCCGGTGTGAGCGTGACACGGCAATGGCGCATCGACGCCGCGCCCGTCGCGCGGCTGTTGCTCTCGAAAGTGCGCGTACCGCGCGTGGCATTGCTGGGCACCGAGAGTGAAGCGGAGCCACTACTCGCGGACACGCTCGACCGAGCTACGGTGGCCCTTTCGGCGGAAATGCTCGGCGCCATGAGCGAGGCATTCGAGCGCACGCTCGCGTACCTGAAGGAGCGCGTGCAGTTCGGAGTCGCCATCGGATCTTTTCAGGCGCTGAAGCATCGCGCCGCGCGCCTTTACATCGAGATCGAGCTCACACGCTCGGCGGTGCTAGCGGCCGCGCGGACGTTCGATGCAGGCGCGCCCGGGGCGGCAGCACTGGCCTCCGTCGCCAAGGCGCGCGCCAGCGACGCATTCCTGCTCATTGCCAACGAAGCGGTTCAGATGCACGGCGGCGTCGGCATGACCGACGAACACGACATCGGCTTTTTCCTGAAACGCGCCCGCGCTTGCGAAATGACCTTCGGCGACGCGGCTTTCCATAGAGATCGCTTCGCCAAGCTCAGCAGTTTCTGAGTCGAAGCGAGCTCGAGCCATTCACGGGCGGCCGGCCGAACAACGTGTTTCGTTAATTCAGAACATCAATGTCACGTGACAAGTGCGGCGTGTGGGCCAAAGTACGATTCAGGACACATTTACCCCATGTCCACGCACAACTTGTTGGTCTTGTCCGATGTTCACTTGGGAAGCGATTTGGTGCAGCACGCCCGGCCAGACGCGCCGGAACGGAGCGGCGCCAGCCTGCGCCGAGATCGCGAGCTCGTTGCCCTGCTCGAGTGGTACCGCGACCGGCCCCAAGCCAATACGCCGTGGCGCTTGGTCATCGCCGGCGATTTCATCGACTTCGCGGGCATGAGCGTTTCGGGATTACCGGACGAGCTCTGCACCGAACCCACTGACGAGGAACGCCTGCACGGTCTCGGCAGCGCCGCCGACCACACGCTGATCAAGCTGCAGCGCGTGGCCACGCACCACCGGCAAGTGTTCGTTGCGCTCGCGGAGTTCGTGGCGACCGGCAATGATCTGGTAATCGTGCGCGGCAACCACGACGTGGACTTGCACTGGGAACCCGTGCAAGCGGGCTTTCGCGAAATCTTGGCAGCGCATGCGTACGGCGCTGGCGAACGCGTGGAGTTCGCGGACTGGTTTTACTACGAGGAAGGTCTCGTCTACATCGAGCACGGTCACCAGTACGACGACTATTGCTCCTACGATCACGTACTTCACCCGGTGCTCCCGTCGGATCCGCGCCGCTCGTACCCCTCCGTATCCGACGTGCTCTTGCGCTACGTGGTGCGTCCCACGCGCGGCATGTTGGAGAGTGGTCACGACTCGGCGGGAGCACTCGATTATCTGCGCTTCGGCGCGCGACTCGGCATGCGCGGCCTGCTCGATCTGGGCCGGCGCTTCGCGCTCGCGGTGCTGTGTCTCATCTCGCTCTGGCGCGAACACTTCAGCGACGCCGCGCTCTGGGTCCGCCAAGAGCACGAACGCAAGATGGCTCTGCTCGCGGAGGCACGGCACATCAGCCTGATCAAATTGCGCGCGCTGGCTTCGTTGCAGCGGCCGCCCGTGACGCGCAGCTTGCTGCGTCTGCTAGCGGGCGTGATGCTCGACCGCATAGCGGTGGCGCTCGCGACGCTCGTGGCTCTGACCTGGGTTCTGGTTGCACGCTGGACGCCCACGCTCGGAATCAGTGTGGGCGCGAGCCTTGCTGGCCTTGCCCTGACTGCCTGGCTTTGGGGACGCGCGCGAGCCACTCTGGATGCGAGCGATGCACTCCGCGAGGGCGCCTCGGCGGTTGCCAACCTGTTTCCAGCCGCGTTGATCGTCATGGGACACACCCACCTGCCGGAGATGACTCGCCGTCCGCGTGGTGGCGCTACCTACGTGAACCTCGGGGCCTGGGCCGAGGAGGACACACCGGACGGGACGTCTCCGCCCTTGCCGGCCTCGCGCACGCATTTGGTGGTGTGCCAAAACGGAGATCGCTTGACCGCCAAGCTGCTGCGCTGGGATGCGACGAGCGGCATGGAGGTGCTCCGAACTAGCCGGCTGCGGCTACGCCCGCCCGCTGCGCCACCGAGCCTGGCTCCGGCCATGGTTCCAACCCCCTCGGGTCATTTCGTACAAGCTGCGGAGATTGCTTGAGTTTCTATATTATTGCAAACATGCTCATGGTTGAATGTATACTCCGTGAGTCATGCAGGTTCTCCCGGGTGGCGACACGCGCTGGCAGCTCTACCGGCTGCTCAGTGATCCCACGCGCCTGAAGCTTCTGGCGCTCGCCGCCGAGGAAGAGCTCAGCGTCGGAGAGCTGGCGGAGCTGCTCGACGAATCCCAGCCGAATGTGTCGCGCCATGCGGCTCCGTTGCGCCAGGCCGGTCTGCTTGCCGATCGGCGACAGGGAACGCGCACGCTGGTGCACCTGGCAGAAGGTGCACGCGCGGACGCTGTCGTCGCCGACGCGCTCGACGCCGGCAGGAAACTCTGTACCGCGGACGGCAGCCTTCCTCGAGTTGCAGAGGTGGTGTTGCGCCGCGACGCCAAAACACGCGAGTTCTTCGCGCGACCGCCGGATGCAGAAGTGGGGCTCTCGCCGGAGATCCCTTCGTACCTGTACGCGCTGGCGATGCTCCTCGAACACCGCGAGCTGGCGCTCGACGTGGGCACGGGGGACGGTGCACTGCTCGATCTGCTCGCACCGATCTTCCGACGCGTCGTCGCGGTCGATCGCAGCGAAGCGCAGCTTGGACGCGCGCGGCAGCGCGTACGCGCCCATGGTTACGAGAACGTCGAGCTCGTCGAAGATCAAATCGGCGGCAGCCGCGTGCTCGCCGCTGTCGGGGCCGGTGCCGATCTGGTCGTGGCCTCGCGCGTGCTGCATCACGCTCCCCGGCCCCGCGCCGCCATGACCGAGCTCGTCTCTCTGGCGCGGCCTCAGGGCAGAGTGCTGGTCATCGACTACGCCCGTCACGAAGACGAGCAGTTTCAGGACGCGCAAGCCGACGTGTGGCTCGGATTTTCGCCGGACGAGCTCGCCGATTTCGCGGAGTCGGCCGGCCTCGTCGACGTACGCGTCGTACCCGTACCCGGTCGCTTCGTGCGCACCGGTCCGGATGCCCATCTACCCTGGCTCAGCCTGCTCGGTACGCGCCCGCTCGGCAACGGCGCATAGCAGGACTGACGCCGCACGAACCTCGTAAACAAACAGCAGACAGATCAGGAGAACCCATGACTCAGAGTGTATCGGTAGGCGCTTCCAAAGGCAGCGCGGCGCAGAAAGATTACGTAGTCAAGGACATCAGCCTCGCGGACTGGGGTCGTAAGGAGATCGAAATCGCCGAGCACGAGATGCCCGGCTTGATGGCGACTCGCGAGAAATACGGCAAGAACAAGGTGCTCAAGGGCGCGCGCGTCGCGGGTTCGCTGCACATGACCATCCAGACGGCGGTGCTGATCGAGACTCTGAAGGACCTCGGCGCGGATGTGCGCTGGGCATCGTGCAACATCTTCTCGACGCAGGATCACGCCGCAGCGGCCATCGCCGCCGTCGGCACGCCGGTCTTCGCGTTCAAGGGCGAAACCCTGGAAGAGTACTGGGACTTCACCTACCGCATGCTCACCTGGCCGGACGGTAAGGGCCCGAACCTGATCGTCGACGACGGCGGCGACGCGACGCTGCTCCTGCATCGCGGCTACTACGCCGAGAAGAACCCGGCGATCCTCGACGAGCCCACGGACAACAAGGAGCTGCAGATCGTCAACAAGCTGCTCAAGCGCATCGCCAAGGAAGACCCCAAGCACTGGCACAAGGTGCTGGCGGACCTGGTGGGCGTCTCCGAGGAGACCACGACGGGCGTGCACCGCCTCTACCAGATGCGCGACAAGGGCGAGCTCTTGATCCCGTGCATCAACGTGAACGACAGCGTCACCAAGAGCAAGTTCGACAACATCTACGGCTGCCGGGAGTCACTGGTCGACGGCATCAAGCGCGCGACCGACGTGATGGTCGCGGGCAAGGTGGCGCTGGTGTGCGGCTTCGGCGACGTGGGTAAGGGTTCGGCCGAGGCGCTGCGCTCCCACCACGCTCAGGTGTGGGTCACCGAGGTCGACCCGATCTGCGCGCTGCAGGCGTGCATGGCCGGCTTCAAGGTCACCACCGTGGAAGACGCGCTGCCGCACGCCGACATGTACGTCACGACCACGGGCAACAAGGACATCATCACGATCGAGCACATGAAGGCCATGAAGGACCAGGCCATCGTCTGCAACATCGGCCACTTCGACAACGAGATCCAGGTCGAGAAGCTGTACGAGTATCCGGGTGTCGTACGCACGGAGATCAAGCCGCAGGTGGATCGCTTCCGCTTTCCGGACGGACGCTCGATTTACCTGCTCGCAGAAGGCCGGCTCGTGAACCTCGGCTGCGCCACGGGTCACCCGAGCTTCGTGATGAGCAACTCGTTCACCAATCAGACGCTCGCGCAGATCGACCTCTGGACGAACAAGCGCGAAGTCGGTGTGTACGTGCTGCCGAAGAAGCTCGATGAGGAGGTGGCTCGGCTGCACCTCGCCAAACTCGGCGCCAAGCTCACCGAGCTGCGCCCCGATCAGGCCGAGTACATCGGCGTGCCGGTCGAGGGCCCGTACAAGCCCGAGTACTACCGGTACTGAGCGCGACTCGCGAGCGCGCGGCTCGGCGTTGGTACGATGGCCCGGAAGTCCATTCCGGGTCGTCGTACGTCGGCACCAAAGTCCCTGGCCGCGCGCTGCCGAGCGCCGTTCAATCCAGGCTGAACGCGGGGTCCGGGTACTGCAGGCGGTGCGCGCGCAGCGCCTTGTCGGGCGATTCGCAGAGGTCGAGCTCGAAACCGTACACCTTGGCCATCACTCCGCTCACCGCAGCGGCGGCAACCCGCATGAGCGAGTTCATGTGGAGCACGACGACCACACCGCGCACGGGCACGCGCCGCGCGGCGACGCGGTCGATGTAATAGCGGATCACTTCCGTATCGAAAGTGCGGACACTGCGCCAATCGTACATGACGAGCAGGCCGCCGCCGGCGGTGATCTCGGCGCGATTGCGGTCGACGACGCGATCCATCAAGTTTTCGGTCATCATGCTGGAGGAGCGCGTTCCGTGGACGACGGTGGCTTGCGAGACGAACGCCACCGGACGCGTGTACCAACAGAAGCCGAAGACGTTGGTCCCGCCCCGTTGAAGCGGCCAGCCCGCGAACGGAGGCGCCGGCTGAGCTTGCTTCATTGGGAACGCAGACATGTGCAGTTTACCGCAACGGCAAGGCGACCCGCTTCTTAAGCCGAGCCGCACACAGCGTGGGTGGAGCAGCGAGCTTTTCAGAGATTGGCACCGACGTTGCCTATCGAAATGCTCGGTCCGAAGATGAACGCGAAGCGGTTGTCGCGCTGCGCTTCGTTCTGGGAGGTGATGTCCATATCGAGCCAGCCGTGTAGGTTGATGGCCGCAGCCGCCGGCGATGAGCGATTCGAAATCGGCACGCTCAGGCCCAGCCCGAACACGGCGCCGATCTGCGTCAGAGGTTCGCCGGTCGTGCTCTTGGAGTTCGTCAAGCCGAACGCCATCACACCCGCCTCGAGCCCGAGCAGGCCTTCGTGTCCTTCCGAATCGAGCCAGGTGAGGCGCGACACGATGCCGAAGTTCAGAGAGAGCACGCCGCTGTGCTCCGAGTCTCCAAAGCGGTACAGGCCGGTAGGGATCGCCGTCATGGCGTATATTCGGGCGTGCCCCGTTCCGAGCACCATCGTCCACTGGACGGCGGGCGCGCCGGTCGGGATCTCGAGCGCGCCCACGTAATGCGCTTCGTCCGGCGCGTGCGACAGGCGCACGATCACCCGATCGAACGGCGCTTGAACTCCGCGGATCCAGGCGAGGCGCGGGGTGAAACCGCTCTTCAACACTACGGTCTGGGACACGCGCCCTTCGCCACGCGATATGCCGTCAGACGTGATCACCTCGATATCGAGGGCGAGTTTTTGCGTTCCATATTCGGCGCTGAGGCGCTCGCGGTGGAAGATGATGCGGCAGTTGTCGCGCGCCGAAAAGGGCACGCGCGCGGTCTCGGCGGGTTTGACTCGAAACGTTCTGCCTTCGTCCGAGCAGACCAATTCGATCAGCGGCCGAGGACCGAAAGCGGAGACGTCGATGGGAGCGGGAATGTTCGCTTCCTGGATGCCGCGCTGCAACGGATCCGTCAAAACCGCGAGATTGGCGGCGCGCATCGAGCCGCGTAGCGAACCGTTGCGGTAAGCGAGACTCAAAGCGGTCAGGCCCGCTGCATTCGGGTCGCCTTGCACCGAGGTATAGCCTCCCTTCTTGCCGACGCGGTACACGCCTGCCACGGGCAAAACCTCGAGGTACGCCTGGTTCGGGAGCTTGGGCAGGTGCACCAGCGCGGAGCGATTGCTGGGAATGAAGCCGATGTTGGGGTAGCCCGGCAGCTCGAGCGCCGTGCGCACATGTGGCGGAGGGATGGTATCGACGCGCGCGATGGCCACCGCGTTGCTTTGATCGTCGCGGCGCACGGCGACGATCGATAGCGTGTCGCCGTCGTACTTACCGAGCCGGAGCAGCACGTCCGCCCCTTTGGGGTGGCTCTGGGTTTCGATGACTTGTAGCGGCTTTTCGTCGAGCAGAAAGCGCAGCGCGCCGATGTCTTCTGCGCAGCGGCCTGAAATGTGCACGACGGTCTGCGCGGAATCGATCCCGCGCAGGACGGCACCAGAGATGACCGACATCGGGCAATGCAGCACGGCGAGGTGCGCCGTCGGCTGAGTTTCCAGCGCGCCTTCGCGACTCACGAACACGTTCGGCAACAGGGTGAACGCGGCGTTCACCGAGTTCAGCACCTTGGAAAGGCCGCGCACGACCAGCTTGCCGCCGGCTATTTCACAGCGAACGGCGCCGCAATTGACGGACACGATCGCATCTGCGTGCGCAAGCGGCACTTCTCCGCGACCGCTCGAAAGATCGATGGCCGACTCGGGCGGCAAGAGGTGATTCAGGATCACACGCGCCGGCGCCAGCACGAATGTCTCGGGAGGCGCAGGTTT
>DATHEN010001372.1:0-2938 GCA_035318565.1 Polyangiaceae bacterium | reverse complement strand
TAGAACTCGCCGTACACGATGCGCGCTAGCCCCGAATTGGCGATCATCTTGAAGCAGCCGAAGCACGGTGAAGCGGTCACGTAGATGTCACCGCCTTCGAGCCGCACGCCGTTGCGCGCCGCCTGCACGATGGCGTTCGACTCGGCGTGCACCGTGCGCACGCAATGGCCGTCTTCCATCATGTGACCGTCGTCATCGCAGTGGGCGAGCCCGCGAATCGAACCGTTGTACCCGGTTGCCAGGATCATGCGGTCCCGCACGATTACGGCGCCTACGTGCTTTCTGTCACACGTCGAACGAGTCGATACGACGCGCGCAATCGCCATGAAGTATTCGTCCCAACTCGCTCTTTTTCGCTCCATGAATCGCTCCCGTGCGAGCGCTATAGCCCGAACGGCAGTGGGCCACGAGGTGCCTTGACCTCGCCGCCCGCTCGTGGCTTGGTGCCTCGCGTGTTTCGGCCCCGCTTCTCCTTTCTCAGGATTCTATGCGTAGTCGCCGGCGCGAGCGCCCTGGCGACCGCAGCCACTGAAACGGCTGACCGGGCTGCGGCGAGCGCCGCCATCGCCGCACTGCAGGCTAACGAGTCGCACCGGCGTATCGCCGCCGACCCGCTGGCCCGGGCACGGCACGCCCTCGAAAGGGCCGACGGCGCGCGTTCCGCCGGCGATCACGAGCACGGCGCGCTCTTGGAGGCGCTGGCGCGCGAGTGGGCGGAAGGCAGCGGCGATCTGCTGCGCACGACCGCAGCAGAGACCGAAGCGAACGAGCAGCACCGCCGCGCCAGTGAAGCGGAGAGTAAAGCTCGGAGAGCTCACACGCTGATCGAGGAAACGGTGGCGCGCCGGGCGCGAGCCGCGGAGACGCTCAAAGCCATGGAAGGCGCCGGTGTGCCGCTCCCACCGAGCGGCGCGAGCGCCAAACCCAAGGCCCCGCCTGCCCCGGGAGCCCAGCCATGAGGGCGCTTCCGGCCCTCCTCGTGCTCGCGGCGGTCACGCTCTCGTCGTGTGCGAGCGCGCCCCGCCCGCGTGTGATGCATCAAGTGGACAGCGCGCGCGAAGCTCCGGCGGCGCGCGAGGCCGCCTCGCTCGCGCCGCAAGCCTTTGCACGAGCCGAGCAGCTCCGCCAGCGCTCGCTGCGCGCTTTCGACGCAGGCGACCGCAGCGGCGCGCAAATTCTGGCCGAGCATGCGCTCGCTGCCTACTCGCGCGCCGTGATCTTGACTCGCCTGGTCAAGGCGCAGAGCGAGCTCGCGCGCGCCAAGCAGCGCCTGACCAAGGCACAAGCCGAGCTCGGCACGCTGGACGAGCAGCTCGCCAAGTTGTCCGCGGAAGCCGACGTTCTGGAGCTGCGCGTCAAGGTCGCGCGAGACGCGCAACCGCTTGCCGCCAACACGCCATCCACCCCCGAACGCGAACGCGCGCGGCGCGACGCCGCTTCCGCGCTGGCCTCTCAGGCTCGCTTGCTCTGCACGGCGGCGCACATGCTGGACGCGCGCCGAGCCACGCTGCCCGATCACTTCGCCAAGCTCGACGCCTTGGACAAGCAGCTCGCCGCCAAGGGCGCGCAGACACCGATCGACGACGCGACGCGCTTGCGCAGTGCGTGCCTGCGCGAGCTCAGCGAAGTCCGGCGCCGCGCCGTCAAGGACGGCGGCCTGGCCGACGCGCTCCTGGCCGAGCTGAGCCAGCCAGGTAATCTGTTTCCGTTTCGAGACGATCGCGGCGTCGTGATCACAGTGCGCGATCTCTTCACCGCCGCCGGACAGCTCAAAGCCGATGCCGAAGAACGGCTGGCAGTGCTCGGCAAGGTGGCCAAAGCGCACCCCGAGTTCCCGGTGCTCGTCGTTTTCCATACTTCCCGCACCGCCCCGGGTCTGGATGCAGGGCGGGCGGAGTCAGTGCTCGGAGCGCTGCGTAAAGCCGGGGCTACCCGGGTCGAGACACGCAGCGCGGGCAGCGCTTTGCCAGTTGTCGAACCGAAACGCGGTGGCGCGCGCGAGCGCAACGAGCGCATAGAAATCATCTTCGTTTCGCCGGCCTGACTCCGCTAGCGCGCTGCGCGCTCACTCCCCGGCAAGAGCGTTCCATGCAGCCACGCTGAAAAGTACGCGAGTGCCTGGACGGGCGCGGCGTTTGGCAGCAGCCTATAGAGGTCCTTTCATAACTCAGCGTCCGAGGTTCTTGCAGTGGCACGCGACTCCTTGTTCGGTGAACGCATTGTTTGGACCGGTCATCCGACGCACCTCCGCTCGCCTCCAATTCTTCAGGCGGCCGCGCTGGTTCTCTTCATCCTGGCCGCCGTTTCGACGTCCTACGCGCTGGTATTGGCGCTCGCGATCAACGCATCCCCCGCGGCCACGTTGCTGTTCGCCATGTGGTGCACGAGCCTCGGTTTTGCCTGCCTGCATTTACCGCGCATCTGGATGTCGAAGGTGCGCTACGTGGTCACCGAGCAGCACGTGATCTGGCAGCGCGGACCCTTCCGTCGCAGCATCGAACGCCGCTCCATCAGCTTCGCGCGTTTGTTCTGGAGCAAGCAGGCGCCCGGCGCCGGGGACATCGATCTGGTGCGCGCCGTGCCGACCGGTGCGCTGCGGCGGCGCTTGATGCTGCGTCTGTCCGCGGTTTCGGCTCCCGACCGGGTTTGGGCGATCATTCGCGGAGAGGAAGACGTCGCCCCCATCGGACATGGGGATCGTCCTCTCGCGCAGCGGCTCGACGCCGGTGAGCGGGTTTTGTGGTCGGCACAGCCGCGCCGCACGCTGCGAGCGTACATGCCGCAAGGGCGTCGCGAGTGGGCGCTGCTCGCGATCGCGGTGTTCTTGCTGGCCGTGCTGGCACGCATGCTCGAGCGCGCCGTCCCGGTACTGTCACGGCTGGTCGAAGCCGGCCTACCCGTGCGCTCGCTGGCCTTTGCCGCGCTCGTGTTCGGCATC
>DATHEN010001371.1:0-2487 GCA_035318565.1 Polyangiaceae bacterium | reverse complement strand
CCGCTCGACGCCGCTCAGAAGGCCAAGATTTTCGGCCTGAACGCCGCGCGCGTCTACAAGGTGGAGCCGCGCAAGGTTCGCTGCGCGCTCGACTCGTGCCCGACGACCGCGCTCAAGCAGGACCTGGACGGCGAGCTCGGGCCGCGCCGCTGGGCGTTCCAGGAGCCGAACGGCCCGAAGACCTGGGACGAATTCGCCGAGCACTCGCGCGAAAGCCTTGCCAAGGGCCGCCCCGGCTAACGGCTCTGCCCCCTCTAAATGGCGCACTCGCGCGCTCGCGCTGAGCGGGTTAGCGGCCCGTGGTGAGAATGGCCTTGCCGACGACTTCGCGGTTCTTGACCGCGTTGAGGGCGTCGGCAGCGCGCTCGAGCGGGAAGGTGTGTGAAATCAGCGGGCGGAGCTTGCCCTCGCTGTGCCAGGCGAAGAGCTGATCGAAGTTCTTGCGGTTCGTTTCCGGATCACGCGCCGAGAACGCGCCCCAGAACACGCCCACCACCGAGCAGCCCTTGAGCAAAATCAGATTGGCTTTGGCCGCGGGGATGGTGCCGCTGGCAAAGCCGATCACGAGCAGGCGGCCTTCCCAGTTGATGCAGCGCAGGGACTGCTCGAAAATGTCACCGCCCACGGCGTCGTAAATCACGTCCGCGCCGCTGCCTCCGCTGAGCGCCTTGACGCGATCCTTGAGCGACTCCGTGCGGTAGTTCACGACGCCGTCCACATCGTACGCCGCACGCACGCGCTCGAGCTTCGCGTCGTCTCCGCCGCTCGCGATCACCTTGGCTCCCAAGAGCTTGCCGATTTCCACGGCGGCGGTTCCCACGCCGCCCGCTGCGCCGTGCACCAGCAACGTTTCGCCCTTCCGCAGCTGCCCGCGCTGAACCAGCGCGTGATAGCTCGTGCCGTAGGTCATGGATAGCCCGGCGGCAGTCGGGTAATCCATGCTGCTCGGGATCTTCATGCAACGAAACGAGTCGATCACCACCTCTTCGGCGTAGCCGTTCCAGCCCGTCATGCCGAGCACGCGATCGCCCGGAGCAAAGTCTTTCACGTCGCTACCCACTTCGAGCACGACGCCGGAAACTTCGCCGCCGGGAGCGAACGGCAGCGGTGGCTTGAACTGATACTCACCTTTGATGATGAGCAAGTCGGGGAAGTTCACGCCACAGGCATGGACGCCGATTTTGACTTGCTGCGCTCCGACCGGCTCGCTCTCGATTTCCGACAGCACGAGCGATTCCGGCGGCCCGAACTCTTTGCACAACATCGCTTTCATGGGCAAGGATGCTCCTTCGGCGGCAGATTACGTCAAACGCGCAGGGCCGGTCGAGAGCCCGCCGCGGAAAAAGGAACGATGCCCGACCATCGCAAAATCCTGATCGGTCTGATCGTGGGCGCAGGCCTCGGCGTTTTGGCCAATGCCTTCGCTGCCGATCGAGCGTGGCTGCAGGGACTGGTCACCTACGGGACCGAACCGGTCGGGCGCATCTTCATTCGCCTGCTGATCATGCTCGTCGTGCCGATCGTCTTCTCGGCGCTCGTCGTAGGTGTCGGCGAGCTCGAGCTCAAAGACATCGGTCGGCTCGGCGCGAAGACGTTGATCTACACGCTGGTGATTTCCACGCTGGCCGTTCTGATCGGCATGCTGCTCGTTAGCGTGCTCGAGCCGGGTAGCGGGGTGCCACAGAGCGTGCGAGAGAGCGCGCACTCCACGATCAGCGCCGCGCCCCCGCCGAAAGGCGGTTCGGTGATGGATCTCGTCGTGCAGCTCGTGCCGGACAATCCGCTGAAGGCTGCCGCCGGCGGCGACATGCTCGGGTTCATCGTTTTTTCGCTGATCTTCGGTATCGGTCTGGCGCAGACCAAGAGCGAAGCCGCCGGCCGGCTGAAACAGATGATTCACGGTCTGTATGACGTCGTGATGACGGTCATTCAGGGCGTGCTGCGGCTGGCGCCGATCGGCGTAGCCGCGCTGCTCTTCACGATGACCGCGCGGACGGGTCTGGACGTTCTGCAGCAGATCGCCGCGTACGTGTTCGTGGTGTTGCTCGGCCTGTTCCTGCACGCGGCCGTCGTGTATTCGGCGGCGGTGCGGGTGCTCGGCGGTATGTCCCCCCTGCACTTTTTTCGCAGCGTGCGCCTCGCCATGGCCACGGCATTTTCCACCGCGTCGTCGGCCGCCACACTCCCGACCGCGCTTCAGGTAGCCGAGGAAAATCTGAAGTTGCCCGCGCACGTGAGCCGCTTCGTGCTGACGGCGGGCGCCACCATGAATCAGAACGGCACGGCCCTGTTCGAAGGGGTCACGGTGCTGTTTCTGGCCCAAGTGTACGGTGTCGAGCTGAGCCTTGGTCAGCAGGCGCTGGTGATGGGCATCTCCATCCTGGCCGGGATCGGCACCGCGGGTGTACCCGCGGGTTCGCTACCGGTGATTGCCATGATACTCGGGTTGTTCCACATTCCGGCCGAAGGCCTGGGCCTGATTCTCGG
>DATHEN010001370.1:0-3605 GCA_035318565.1 Polyangiaceae bacterium | reverse complement strand
CACGGCGCCATGGAGTACACGACGGTGATCGCCGCGACGGCCATGGAAACTGCGCCGCTGCAGTTCTTGGCCCCCTATACCGGCGTCACCATGGGCGAGTACTTCCGGGACACCGGGCGTCACGCGCTCTGCATCTACGACGACCTTTCCAAGCAAGCCGTCGCGTACCGCCAGCTTTTGCTGCTGCTGCGCCGCCCGCCGGGTCGCGAGGCGTATCCCGGTGACGTCTTCTACCTGCACTCCCGCCTGCTGGAGCGCGCCGCCAAGATGGGCGAGCGCTGGTACGTCGTGAAGAAGGGTACGGAAGTGCCCACCGGTAACGATCGCTTTCGCGGCGTCGACGGCAAGATGCACGGCGGCGAGAGCGGCAAGAAGGACGCCGAAAAGGCGCTCGCCGCTCGCGACGACAAGGCCGACCTCGAGGTCCAGAAGGATTCGCACTCGGGCGGTTCTCTCACGGCCCTGCCGATCATCGAGACGCAGGCCGGCGACGTCTCGGCCTATATCCCCACGAACGTGATCTCGATCACGGACGGCCAGATCTTCCTCGAGAGCGACCTCTTTTACTCGGGCGTGCGCCCGGCCATCAACGTCGGCATCTCGGTGAGCCGCGTGGGCGGCAACGCGCAGATCAAGGCCATGAAGAAGATCTCCGGTACACTGCGTCTCGATCTGGCGCAGTTCCGCGAAATGGCCGCGTTCTCGCAGTTCGCGAGCGATCTCGACGCAGCGACGCGTGCGCAGCTCGAGCGCGGAGAGCGGCTCACCGAGCTGCTCAAGCAGGGCCAGTACGTGCCGCAGCCGATCGAAAAGCAGGTCGTCATCATCTATGCGGGCACGCAGGGTCATACGGACAAGCTGCCGGTGAGCGCGCTGCGCCAATACGAAGAAGAGCTCTTCGCTTACATCGACGACAAGCACCCGGACCTCTGGACCGACATCCGGGAAAAGAAAGAGCTGAACGAAGAGATCACCAAGAAGCTCGACAAGGCCATCAAGAAATTCACGAAGCAATTCGTGGCGAGCCAGGAAAAGTAACGGCGAACCGTCGCCCTCGACGCCCCGCGAAAGTCAGAGCCAGTGGCCAATCTGAAGTTGATTCGGAAGCGCATCGCGAGCGTGAAATCCACGCAGAAGATCACGCGCGCCATGAAGATGGTCGCTGGCGCGCGGCTGAACCGTGCGCAGCAGCGCATTCTGGCCATGCGGCCCTATGCCGTCAGAACCGGCGAAGCCCTAGCGGCGATCGCCGAGGCGGAAGCCAAGCTCGCCAGCGACGGCGCCCGCGCCGATCATCCGCTCTTGGTGCGCCGCGAGGAAAAGAGTGCCCTGTTCCTCGTCGTCACGAGCGATCGCGGCCTGTGCGGCGCGTTCAACTCGAACATCAATCGCATGGCCGAACGTCTGTGGAAAGAGCGCGAGCGGGCCGGGCAGTCCGTGAAGATCGCCGTTATCGGTCGCAAGGGCCGCGACTACTTCAAGCGTCGCGGCGCTCCGGTGTTCCACGTGTTCAGCGGCGTCTGGGACAAGCTCGACCTCGAGCAGTCTCGCGCCGTGGCGCGCACCGTGCTTCGCCCTTACATAAACGGTGAGGTCGACGCGATCTACATCATCTACAACGAGTTCAAGAGCGCGATGAGCCAGCGCGTCGTCTCGGAGAAGCTCTTTCCTGTCGAGCAGAACGGTGCTTCAGAAGCGGACAAGACGGACACGAGCGCCGAGCCGAAGTCCGAGCCGCAGTTCATTTTCGAGCCGAACAAGGAAGCGCTGCTCGAGCAGCTCGTGCCGATGTACGTGGAGATTTCGATCCTGCGTGCGCTGTACGAGTCCATGGCGTCCGAGCTCGGTGCGCGCATGACCGCCATGGATTCAGCTACCAAGAACGCCTCCGAGATGATCGGAAAGCTGACGCTCCAGTACAATCGCGCTCGGCAAGCGGCGATCACCACCGAGCTCATGGAAATCATCGGTGGCGCCGAAGCCCTGAAGGACTAACCCTTCGGACATGGTCAAGCGCTCGCGGTCGAAGCCGTCTCGGCAGCAGCGCAAACAGCAGCGCCTGAGAACGTCTCGTGGTCCCGAGCGTGACGTGACCCCCGTGCCCGAAGCGCTCACGACGAACTCGCTTCAGCCCGACGCGCCGGACCCGGACGAAGGCGCGGTTCCCACGAGCTCACTGCGTGCTCGTTCGCTCAAGCAGCGTTTCAGCGACGTTTCGCCGCTCGTTAAGCTGGCAATTGTCCTGACCGTGGGGCTTGCCGTGGCCTGGGTGTTCGCATTCACGGGTGGCCGCGATGTTTCGCGACCGACTCCCTCTGCGAGCGTGCCGTCCAGCGCGAGCGTGCCGCCGGCAAGTGCTCCTCGGCCCGCTACGGTTCCCGTTCAGCCTTCGCTGTCGGCGCCGGCTCGGAGCGTGCCCACGCCAGCGCCAGCGCCAGCCCCGCGCCCGCCGCCTGCTGCGCGTCCGGAGACCCCGAGCGAACCGCCCGAACTCACCCCGAAGCCGGTCCCCGCCCCCAGTGCTCGCGCGCCCGCGCCCTCGCCCGAGAAGCGGCCGCCTCGCGAGGACGCGCCGCGCCCGCCCACGAGCCTCACGGGTTCGGCCAAGCCCGCCGAATTGCCAGGCTTCGTGACGCCGCCGGCGCCCGCTCCGCCGCTGCCGAGCGACGAGCCAGATCCGCTCCGTGAAATCCCGGAGCGGCCGTGAATTGGGGCACCTTCGTGTTCTCGGGCCAGAATCTGTAGAAACGCTCTCGGCGCATCATCAGGAGTAAGCATCTATGTGTGGCATCGTCGGGTACGTGGGAGGACGCGAGGCTGCTCCCATTCTCATCGATGGTTTGAAGAAGCTCGAGTACCGCGGCTACGACTCGGCAGGCCTAGCTGTGTTCGACGGCCGCGAGCTCGGAGTCATTCGCGCGGTCGGTAAGCTCGGCAATCTGGCGCGCGCCCTGTCGGCCCGTCCGCTGCCCGGAACCATCGGCCTCGGTCACACGCGTTGGGCGACACACGGCCGTCCGAGCGAAGCCAACGCACACCCGCATGTCGCGGGTGGGGTCGCCGTCATTCACAACGGTATCATCGAAAATCACCTGCAGCTGAAGCGCGAGCTGATGGCCGAGGGGGTGCACTTCGCGAGTGACACCGACACCGAGATCGCGGCACATCTGATCGATCGTGCGATGAAGCGCGGAGGCGGTCTGTTCGAAGCGGTGCGTCACGCGCTCACGCAAGTGCGCGGCGCCTACGCGCTCGGAGTCGTCAGCGCTAGTGATCCCGAGCGCATCGTGGTCGCAAAGAGCGCGTCGCCGCTGGTGATCGGCCTGGGCGAGGGAGAGACGTTGTGCGGAAGCGACATCCCCGCGCTCTTGGAACACACGCGCAAGATGCTGTTTCTCGACGATGGAGAGATGGCGGAGCTCACGCGCGAGGGCGTGCGCATCGAGACGCTGGACGGGCAGCCCGTGCGGCGCACGCCGAAACACATCGACTGGAGTCCGGTGCAGGCCGAAAAGGGTGGCTACAAGCACTTCATGCTGAAGGAGATCTTCGAGCAACCGCGCGCAGTGGAAGACACTTTGCGCGGTCGCATCGAGCTCGAGAAG
>DATHEN010001369.1:0-5334 GCA_035318565.1 Polyangiaceae bacterium | reverse complement strand
GGATTCGAGCTACCCATGTTGCGATCTGTCTCCTAGCGACTTGAGGAAGGAATATCCTTAAACACTATCTAGCGGCGCCGCAGCGAGCCCACGCTGAAGCCCGCGCCCTTCGCGGGTACGCTGCTCGGGGCGCGAGTGCTCGCGCTGTCTCGACGGAGCGAGCCAACCGTGAGTCGGCCGGCAGAGCTCGCCCCCGCGGACGTGGAGCTGACCTGGGCGGGCTTGTTAGCGCGCTCGGCGGGCGCACGACCCCCCGCTCCGATGCGCGCCGCCGTCCCCGGCGACAGCTGCGCGATCTTGGTCCGAAGCTCGTCCTCTTCCTGATTCAGATGCTCCACGAGAGCACTTTTGACGTCGCGCGACATGCCGGCGTCCGCCTCGATTTTCGTGAGCAACGGCGTGTGCTCGGCCTGCAGGTGCTCCATGCGGCGAACCAGCTCGGCCAGCTCCGTCTGCGCTGGTTTTTGCGTAGCCATGACCAGCGCAGAGCATTGCTTTCCCCTGCGGAGCCGTCAACGGAAAGGAGCGCGACTTGACAGCTCGAATCCCCCGAGGCCATGGTCGGTCTGACAGGATTTACCTGGGCTCGCGTTTGTCTCGCGTGCACGGGACGGCACGCTTCAGGAGGTTTCGGACATGGCACAACAAAGAAAAGCTGCGGTCATGTGGAAGGGGTCGCCAACGGACCTGGTGGGGCCGGAGCTCAAAGCGGGAGACACGGCACCGGCTGATTTCACGCTCGTTGCCAACGACATGTCAGCAGTCAACGGCGCCGACTTACGCGGAAAGCCGCGGATCGTGTGCGCGGTGCCCTCGCTCGACACTCCCGTTTGTGACATCGAGATGCGGCGCTTCAACACGGAAGCCGAGAAAATACCCGGAGTGAACGTGGTCGTGGTCTCGCTCGACCTGCCCTTCGCGCAAAAGCGCTGGTGCGGCGCCACGGGCAGCGACCGAGTTCGGGCGCTGAGCGACCACAAAGAACGCAGTTTCGGACCCGCTTACGGGGTGTTGGCTCCGAGCAAGGGTTTGTTCGCGCGTGCCGTTTTCGTCATAGACGGAAAAGACGTCGTGCGGCACGCGGAGTACGTCGCTGAAGTGGGCAGTGAGCCGAATTACGCGGCCGCGCTCGACGCCGCCAAGCAACTCTAGACGTGTTCCGCCCGCGCCCCGCAGCCCGGCCCGAGTCGCGGCACTGGCTCTGCGCTACACTCGGCACATGAGCGACGACGCCTCCCGGGCCCCGCCTCGTAAGTTCGAGCGCGCCGACATGCAAAGCTCGAGCTTCTCGCAGGTGGATCTGTCGGGCGCGCGTTTCGAACGCGTGGGTCTCGAGCGCGTGCGCATCGACGATGCGTCTCTGGCCAGCGCCGAATTTCGCAACGTCAACCTCTCGAATCTGGTGCTGACCGATGCCAACGCGCGCGGCGCCAAGCTCACGAACGTCGAGCTCTCAGAGCTCGTGCTCGATGACGCGAGACTCGCTCGCGCCAAGATCCATGACGTGGACGCCTCGAACGTACACGTCGAAGACGCGAATCTCAGCGACAGCACCCTGACCAACATCGACCTGAGCCGCCTCACGCTGCACGACGCGCTCTTGCTCGACGGCCGTTGGTCCGACCTGGACATCTCACGCACCACTCTGCAGAACGCTCGCTGCATCGCGGGCAAGCTCACGGACTGCGACTTCAGCCGCACACAGCTCGACGACTGCCGCGGCCAGCACCTGCAGCTCCGTAACGTCGATCTTTCGGACACCACATTGACGGACGTCAAGCTCTCGGGCTTGCGCGGAAAAGACATCGACTTGCGCGGCGCCCTGCTGGAGGACTGCGAGATCGATGGTCTCACCATCAACGGCGTGCGCATCGATTTGCTGCTCGCTTCGCTGGCGAAGGATTGAGTGCGTGCGTGCCTTGAATTGCTGATTGGTCCAGTCGTCAACGGAGCGGCGCGACAGTCGCGCTCTTACGGCCTCTCCGCTCCAAATCGACGCCGCTCCAGGCACTGAGCTCGTGCACGAAGGCGCGCCCCTCGCCCAGCACTTCGCGCGCCAACTCCACGTGCCGAGCATGGTGGGTGAAAAACAGGACTTGCATGCGCTGGGCGAGCTCGCCGAGCACTTCGAATGCCGCGCGGCTGCGCTGATCGTCGAAGTGGAGCAGCACGTCGTCGAGCACGAGCGGCAGCGCCGGGTGACTCGCCAAGTAGCGCTCGATGGTGGCGAGACGTAGCGCCAGATAGAGCTGATACTGCGCGCCCTCGCTGAGGCCCGAAACCTCCACTTCCTTGCCGTCGTCCCGCACGCACAGGATGACCTGTTGCTCGAGGCCCACGCGCAGGCCCTTGTAGCGGCCCAAAGTGAGCCGCGGAAACAGCGCGGCCGCGCGGGACAACACGGGGCCCTGATGCCGGTCCCGATAGCGCGCGATTTCACGTTCCAGGATCACACCGGCCAGACGAACTCGCGCATAGCGCGCCACGAGCTCGCGTACGTCGCTCGCCAGAATTTCCGATTCCTGTGCGGCCTCCGCCGATGCTTCGTCGGTGCGCAGCAGGGTCAGGCCGTTTTCGAGCTCTTTAATGGAGAACTTGGTGTTCGAAAGCTGTTCCTCGGTTTCCAGGAGGCGTGCTTCGACGTCCTCTTTGTCGCTCATGACCTGTGCGCGTTCGATTCCGTCGCATTCGGCAAGGAGCGCGGGCAACGTCGAACCCTCACCCAACTCCCGCATGCGCTCCTCTTCGCCGGCTATTCGCGCGTCGAGCTCCGCCGCCGTTCGGGCACGTCGCTCGAGCTCGATGAGCTCCGAGACGTCACTCGCCTGGCTTTTTTGCAGAAGCTCGCGCAACGTTCGCTCCGCGCCGCCCATTCGCTCCAGGTATTCCTCGCGTTCGCGCTCGTCCTCGCCAATCTCGGCCAGCAGCCGCTGCCGTTCGCGAGCCCCCGTCTCGGCGTCGTTGACCGCGCGCAGGAGCTGCTCGGCCGCTCGTTCGCAGGGTAGCGGAGCCAGCTCGGGCGCGTACTGCTGCACCAGCGCAGTGACCCGCTCGCTGAACGCGAGCTGATCGGCGAGCAGCGTCTGCAGGCGCCGCCGCTTCTCCGGGAGCTCGTCGAGCTTGCGAAATAGCTCACGCAACTCGTCCAAGAACGCGATCACGAGTCCGGGGGTCGGCTCGTGCCCGAGCGCGAGACCCGCTGTGGCGCGCTGCCATTCGTGCTGCCAGCGCTGCAGCTCGCCTTCATGACGCCCGAGCTCGACCTGCGCCTGCTGAAGGCGCACCTCGAGCTCGAGCACGCTGCCGGCGAGCAACTTCCGTTGCTCGATCCACGCGAGCTCCTCGCGGAGCTTGGCATCCGCCCGGTCCAGCAGCAGCGCCAGGGGCGCCGGCGGAGCTCCGAGTGCTAGACAGAGCTCGCAGCAGGTGGCCTCGATCTCACGCCGGCACTCCGCCAGCTCGTGCTCGAGCGTGCGCTCTTCCAAGCTTCGCGCGCGCCAGGCCAGGAGCTTCGTGAGCCAGACGCGCGCCTCGAGCGGGCTCGGCGCGGGCAGCGGCGTGCAGCGCCAGAGCGCCTGCCAGCGCTCTTCGAGGGCGGCCTGCGCTCGCTCGGCACCGGCAAGCGCCCGCTCGGCGTCTCCGGCGAGCTCCCGTTGCTCGTCGAACTGCGCGGACAACGTCTGAAGCTCTGCGACGCGCGCCGCCTCGCGCAGGCGCGCATCGGCCAGCGCATCCGCGTGTTTTTCGGCCGCCTCGAACGCCTCTGGCAAGGGCGCGCCCGACGGCTGCGTTCCCGTGATCCCCACCGAGTCCGCGGATTCACCGCGCAGCAAGCGTTTGACCTCCAGCCACAGCTCGTCGCGATGCCGGCGAGCTTGCTCGAGCGCCTCGGCTGCCGGCAACGAGCCGCGCTGCTGAATGCGCGTGATCTGGCGGGTCACTTGCCGGACCCGCGCGGTGTGCTGCTCGTGTCCCGTGCGCGCGCGACGCAGCGCGTCTGCCGATTCCCGCGCGTCCGTTGCAAATTGCTCGACCAAGTCGAGATCCGGCACCAGCGCCTCGAGCAGCGGCGCCGCGAGCGCGTCCGCCAGGCCAAGCGCGGCGTATTTGGCACGCGACTCGGCCTCGGCCCGCGCTCGCTCGGCCTCGAGCTTTCGTTCACGCGCTTCCAAATGCGCGCGCTGGTGGGCGCGCTGCACCAAGTTCTGCAGGCTCGACACCGAAGCGGGCTCAGCGCAACGCGAAAGCTCGAGGCGTTTCACGGCGAGCGCAGCCTCTGCCACGCTCTGCCGCTCGCGCGCGGCTTCCACTCGCTCGACGTGCAAGGCCCGCTCGCGCTCGAGCTCACGAATCCGCCCTTCATCGGCCAGGCTCGGCCGCAGCCGCGAGATCTCGTCGAGCAGCGGAGCGCGCCCCAGCCTTTGGAGAATCGCACGCGCCTCGTCCTCACGCGCAGCGATCGCCGCACGCAGCGCCGGCACCTCCCCTTCGACTTTGTGAATCAAGGCCAGCCGCTGGCCGAGCTCCTCTGCCAACTCGGGCTCGATGCCGAGCAGGGCTTGATTGATGGTCGAATGCTCGAGCTGCTCGCGCCGTTTCGCGATCGAGCGCTCCAGGCGTTCGATCTCTCGCGTGCATTCGGCAACGATTCCCTCCGCTTCCTCGCGCGCCGCGGTCGTGCCTTCCGGCACGGGACGAACCGGTCCGAGCCGAGCGCGTTGTTCCAGAAGCTCGCGGCGGCGCGCCGCCGGTTTCAGCACGCTGGCGATGCGCAACAAGCGATCCCGTTCGCGGTGCAAGTGTTTGCGCTCGGTTTCGAGCTCGACCCGCCGGGCACGGCCAGCCTCGAGCTGCTCACGCTGATCGAAGTACGCCTTCGGCGTGAGTCCGGCGTCGTTCCGGCGCAGCAGGCTTTCCTTGTACGCTTTGAGCGCCACGTTCAAGCGCGGGTTTTCGCCGCGCGCCTTGAAGAGCTCTTCGGCTTCGCCCTTGAGCTCGGACAACACGGCGTGAATGCTGCGCCCGCCCATGCCCGCGTCGTAAAGGCTCTCTCCGACGTCACCCTTGCCGGCGAGGAGCGCTTCTCCACCGAGCTTTAGAGCGTGATGATCGAGGCCGAACAAACCGCGAAACAGCTCGCGGTCGACGCCGCCGAGCCAGCGTTTGAGCACGGCTTCATCGAGCGGTTCGTCGTTGGCGTCTCGCAGGGGCGCCTTGCGTTTCTTGCGCCGGATGATGCGGAGCGCGCGGCCCTCGCCGTCCTCGAGCACGCCCGAGACGCGCAGCTCCTGGGCGGGATGCAGGTGGGCGTCTTGCGTGCGCTCCGGAATGCCG
>DATHEN010001368.1:0-2031 GCA_035318565.1 Polyangiaceae bacterium | reverse complement strand
CTCGAGGCCGCGATGCTCATGGCCATGCCGCCCTCGGGCAGCCGGCACGTGTCCATCGACTTTTCCTGGGGTTGGGGCTTGTACGCGAGCGCCCTGGCCAGCGCGCTCGGCGTGTATTTCGCTCTGCATTTCGGCGGACCTCTCGAAAGCGGCGCCACGGCCGAAAAGCCACCGCCTTCGCGGCCGCGGACCAGCCGTGGTGAAACGTTGCACTGAGCCCGTTTCGGCTCGATTTGCGCCCGGGCCGCGCATCGCGCGACCCATGGAAGCGTGCTACCGCTTGTGAATGGGCGGGTCGCGCGCAGTTCGCTCAGCGAGTGTTCCCGATGAACGGGCCAGGGACGCGCGCGACGACGACGCGGCGCTCGAGTTGCTCGACGTTCCCGCGGCTGTCGTGTGCGCCACGTGCGGCAGTCCCGATTGCGGCGGTTGCCTGAACGAGGACACGCAAGCTTCGGGTGTGATCGCGATCGTGCCGTGGGAGAGGCCCGGGCTCGGCTTGGGCCAACGCTTGATGGCCACGGCGCGTCTGGCCACGGCATCGAGCGAGTCGCTGTTCGGCGCGCTCCCGGACGGCGATCTCGCGCCCGCGCTGCGCTTCGCCGTGCTTGCCGAGCTGCTCGCCGTCACCGGCCTGGTACTCGGCGCACTTCCCGTCGGCCTGGTCGTCGCACCTTGGCTGATGCGCGCGCTGCTCGCCGATCCAGGCCTGCGTGAAGCCGCCTATCAAGCGTTGCTCTCTGGCATTCCGGGCCTGGCCTTCGCCATGGTCGCGATCCACGCTGCGCACGGCGTGGGACTCGACTGGGCAGCACGGCGTCATGGCGCGTCGCTGCGGCGCGGCCGCGGGCTGCGCTTCGGCTTGTACGCTTGCGCGTGGGATCTGCTCACGTTGCCGCTCGGCATCGTCACGATGATCCTTCTGGACGGACCGCGCAAAGCTCTGACCACGGCTCGGCTCGGGCTGGGGGCGCCCGGACGGGCCGCACGCGCTTACCTGCGCGGCATTCATCACCTCGACGAGCGCCAGGCGCAGCTTGCAGCTCATTTTGCACTGCTGATCGCGGCGGCCGTCACGGTGGCTGCCGTGCTGGCCGTGATCGCGGCGCTGCTCTTCAGCTGATGCTCGAAACAGCTCAGAACATCGCGCCGGCTTCGAGCACCACCGTCCACTGACGGTTCTCCCCATCCAGGGCGGCTGCATCGGCTTCGCTGTTCTGCGCGTCCGCCGGGTTGATCAGGTCCGTGATGAACTGTCCGCCGACCATCAGCATTTCGTAGCGGTAGTTCACGCCGATCAAGAGACGTTGTCGCTCGAGGCGCGCGGGCTCGAACACGGCGTTGTTGTTGAAATCGAGCGCGGAGCCGCCGTTACACACGGGCTGACCGTCATAGATGCCGGGCTTGTTGGCGTCGGGATTGCCCGGAACGTTCGGACCGGCGAAGTTGCAGTAACCGACCGCGTCGGTTCCCGGTGTCAGATCCACGAGACCCGAGTCGCCGAAGATCCACAGGTACTGATAACCCACCCAGGGCGTCAGGATCGACGAGTCGGCGATCGCCAACGGCTTGGAGATTTGCGCGTCGAGCCCCGCGACCGTGAGCTGCAGCTCTGGAGTCCCTGTAATGGTGCGCACGCCGCCACCGACGGCGATGTCCGGGAAAATTCCGGGAACGCCCGTGCGAAAGCCCTCCAGGAGAGACAGGCGCGCGTCCGCGCCGCCGCTCAGGATGCTGGTCTTCGGCATGAAGCCCACCACTCCCGTGAGCTCGAGTCCGAAGCCGAAGCTCTTGCGCAGCTTGGCGGAGTAGAGCTGCAAAATGCTCTGCGGATCTTCGTTCACGAAGGACGCACGGTTCGAAGATTCTTCGATCGGCCCCTGGGTGCCGTTTTGCCAGTACGGCCGGCCTTCGTCGATGTTCGTGAACGCCGCCTCGACGGACAGATGGAAGCCGCCGAAACCCGTGGTGCGCGCGGAGTGCATGGCCGTCGGCGCGAACGCAAAGCCGTACTGATTGACGAGCTGCTTG